>JAAUSA010000206.1 GCA_012031975.1 Alkalinema sp. RU_4_3
AATTTTAGCATGGTTAACGCGTTAGCAAATTCACTAGAAAAAATCGGCGCTAACCACGCGCTTGATAAAACGCCACTTCCGAAATGCCATGCCATTGGCGAATTTGTTCGCGAAACAAACGTTGTGAGTCGTAAACCCGTTTGGTGAATGGATCGCGCATTGCCATCTCCGCCAAGACTTCATCGGCAGCCGCATTAAGAGTCGATAACACGGTGTCAGGCAAGCGCCGCAGTTGCACTTGATGATCGTCGATTAAAGTTTTGAGTGCTTGCTGATTGCGGGCAGAAAATTCCGCCAACATATGATTATTGACCGCTTCGCAACACTGTTGCACAACCACTTTTAGATCGTCCGGTAAACTCTCATAAGCGCTTTGATTGATCATGCATTCAAGCGTGGGGCCGGGCTCTTGCCAACCTGGATAGTAATAATATTTCGCCGCACGAAACAAACCAAACGCCAAGTCGTTATAAGGCCCGACCCATTCAGCGGCATCGATCGCTCCGGTTTGCAATGCCGAGAAGATTTCGCTGCCGGGGATGGTCTGGACGGTGACGCCGAGTTTGCCCATGACTTTGCCGCCGAGACCGGGGATCCGCATTTTGAGGCCCTTGAGGTCGCTGAGGCTGTTGATTTCTTTGCGGAACCAGCCGCCCATTTGGGTGCCTGTGTTGCCGCAGGGGAATTGGATGACGCCGAATTTGCGGGCGTAGAGTTCCTGGAGTTTTTTCAGGCCGCCGCCTTCGTAGAGCCAGGCGTTTTGCTGTTGGGCGTTGAGGCCGAAGGGGACGCTGGTACCGAAGGCGACGGCGGGGCTTTTGCCGACGTAGTAGTAGCCTGCTGTATGGCCGCAGGGGACGCCGCCTTGGGAGACGACGTTGAGTACCTCCAGGGGTGGGGCGATTTCTCCGGCGGCGCGGGGGGTGATTTTGAAGCGATCGCCTGTGAGGGCGGCGATGCGTTCGGCGAAGAGGGTGGCGCCGCCGTGGATGGTGTCGAGGGAGATGGGCCAGCTTGTGGCCATTTGCCAGTTGAGGGTGGGGAGTTCTCCGGTGGGGCCTGCTGCGGTTCTGGGGGCGGCAGGCGTTGAGGGTGGTGCCGGCGGTGGTGGCGAGGAGGGGCGGTCTTGAGGAATTTTTGGCGTTTCACAGGGTGGGCCTTGGGGTTGTGGGTCTGCTAAGGACAGTGTCCTACAAACATTTTCCTGTCGCAAGTTTCTCTTTGGGTCTGGGCTGGTTGATAGGTTGGTGGTGGGCGTATGATGGGAGGAGGTTTTCTAGTTGCTCAAGGGGCAGTTTATGGTTGCTGCGATCGGTGAGATTGTTAGAAATGGAGTGATGTTTGATATAAAGAATTGGGGTGGGGAGGCGTTTAATCCGGAGAGTCTTCCCTCGGTAGTGGAGCAGTTGTTTGCTTTGTTTGAGGCGAGGGAGACGGATTATTTGCTGGTGGGTGGGATTGCGTTGCTGAGCTATGTGGATGGGCGAAATACGCAGGATGTGGATTTTATTCTTTCTAAGGCTGATTTGGCTGGGGTGCCGGAGATTGCTGTGCGGGATGAGAATCGAGATTTTGTGCGGGGGGATTTTTCGGGGTTGCAGATTGATTTGCTTTTGACTCAGAATAAGCTGTTTGATTTGGTTCGGAAGCGGTTTGCGACGGTGCGGAGTTTTGGTGGTATGACGGTTCGGACGGTGACGGTGGAGGGTTTGGTTTTGTTAAAGCTGTATGCGTTGCCTTCGTTGTATCGGCAGGGGAATTTCGATCGCGTTAGTATTTATGAGTCGGATATTACGTTGTTGTTGATGAATTATTCGGTGGATGTGGAATCGTTGATGAAGCTGTTGCGGAAATATTTATTGGAGTCGGATTTGTTGGAGGTTCGGGAGACGGTTGTGGCGATTCAGGCTCGTTTGCGGAGGTTTGATCGATCGCGTTTATCTGAGGAGTCTTGATTGTGGTTTGAGTTCATAGCCCCCAAACTTGGGGGTTTGGGGGCCTCTTCTTCTCCTCTAATACCAACGCAAGTCGCCAAATCCTCGATCGCCCCTTGCCAGTTCTTTCTCATCCACCCAATCAACTTTTTTATAGGTGCCAAACACACGGTCCCACCAGTCGAGGGCCAGTCCGAAGTTGTGGTGCCACATGCCGTATTTGTGGTGGACATAGTGGACGGGCATGGGCATCCAGAAGCATTTGCGGGGGTTCTCATGCTGGAGCTGGTGGGCGTAGGCGGAAAACGCGGCGAAGATGGTGCCGCCTAAGGCCCAGGCGATGCCGATTTCGATGGACCAGAAGAAGGGTAGGCCCATGACGATTGCTGTGCCTAAGAAGTAGTCCCGAAACTCCCAGAGTACGCCTTGGCCTTCGTTGCGGCGATGGTGATCGCGATGTTTTTCGCCTAGCTTGTAGGGCCGATGCATCAGCCGATGGACCCAATATTCGACAAAACTGCCCAGCACAAAGGCGAGGGCGAACCAGACTAGATCGAACGCAACCCGAGACACCATGGTTAAAACACTCCTCAAAACATACATCCAGTCGCAGAACCACTTACTATTTTAGGAGCGCCCCTTCACAAGAGTCCACCATGCGATCGCTCATCTGCAAACTTCTTTCCCTCACGATCGTACTTTCCTCGCCTTCTCGGTCCCTGGGGCAATGGCCGCTGAAACCCAAACGGCTCCCCAACTGTTTGAAGCCCAATGTGCTGGCTGCCACGCTGGGGGCGGCAACATCATCCGCCGGGGCAAGAATCTGAAGCTGAAGGCGCTGGTGAAGAACCATGTGGATACAGAAGAAGCCATCACGGCGCTAATTACGAAGGGGAAGGGGAATATGTCGGCCTACGGCGATCGGCTCACCCCGGAGGAAATCACGATGCTAGCCGCCTACGTACTCGATCAGGCCCAGCAGGATTGGAAAGCGCAATAATCGCCGGATTTTTTCGCGAGATTCCGGTAATATCTAGTCCTGTCAAATTTCATACCTTCTGCCAGCTACCATGTCCCAAGAAGTCGTCCAATGGCTCAATGAAATCAAAATCCTTCAGCAGCAGGTAACGGACCTTCAGGGGGAACTCGCTGAAGCGAACGACAGTAGCGATCGCTGGCGGGCTCGCTACGATGCGGAGGCCCAGCAGCACCGTACGGCTCTGACCCAATCCCAGGCCCAGCTTCAAGCGGCCCAAGCCCAACTTCAAGCGGCCCAAAATCCCGTTAACCCTGAGACGTTGACAATAGACAGCGCCATGGCGGCCAGGCTCGATCGGCTGACCCCTGAGGGGCTGAAGCAGAAGCTGATTGAAATTTGGGCGGAGCGCGATCAGATGGAGGCGGCGCTGAAGGCGGAGCGATCGGCCCATGAACAGACGCGCAAGGATCTCACCACAGCCCTAGCTGATGCCATGGAGGTTTTGTCTAAGGCCAAGCGCAACAGTCCGCAGCAGCAGCTTCCCGACCTAGGACCGGATATCCTTTCCGGAGGTCGGTTGGACGATCTCATCGAGGGCTAAAACCCCATCACCTTGGCCACGGCCTCCAATTCGGGATCGACACCCTGGTAGAACCGATTTTCACCATACTTGATCGCGGTGTCGGGATCCTTTAGGCCGTTCCCGGTTAGGACGCAAACTACGGTCGCTCCGGTGGGCACCTGATCCTTTACCTTGAGCAACCCCGCGACAGAAGCCGCACTGGCGGGCTCGCAGAAGATTCCCTCGTTGCCGCCCAATTTTGGTAGGCCGCGATGATCTCCTCATCGGTCACCGCGTTAAAACTACCGCCGCTGCCATGCTGGACATCGAGGGCCTTTTCCCAGTTGGCTGGGTTGCCAATGCGAATGGCGGTGGCTAGGGTCTCGGGGTGCTGGACCACCGATCCACTCACTAAGGGCGCCGATCCCGCTGCCTGGAAGCCCATCATCTTGGGCAGCTTCGTGGCGCGGCCTTCGTTCCTATACTCGTTGAAGCCCATCCAGTAGGCGCTGATGTTGCCCGCGTTGCCCACGGGGATGCAGAGCCAGTCCGGGGCGTCGCCTAGGACATCCACCACCTCAAAGGCCGCTGTCTTCTGGCCCTGGAGACGGTAGGGATTCACGGAGTTTACTAAGGTGATCGGGTATTGCTCCGACATCTGCCGGACGATTTCTAGGGCGCGATCGAAATTCCCCTTAATCGCCAAAACCTCTGCCCCGTACAGCAAGGCCTGGGCCAACTTACCCACCGCCACATAGCCATCGGGGATCAATACATAGGCCTTGAGTCCGCCGCGCCGCGCATAGGCTGCCGCCGCCGCCGAAGTGTTCCCGGTGCTGGCACAGATGATTGCGGCGGATCCCGCTTCCTTCGCCTTGGTCACCGCCATGGTCATGCCCCGGTCCTTGAAACTGCCCGTGGGATTGAGACCGTCATACTTGATGTAGACCGTTACGCCGCGACCGATCTCCGCCGAAATGCTGGGCACCGGAATCAGCGGTGTATTGCCTTCATGGAGGGTCACCACAGGTGTGCTGTCTGTGACGGGCAAATACCGACGATACTCCTCGATCAAGCCCCGCCAGCGCTGGGCGGTGGGTTGAAGACTGGAGGGTTTGGTCGTGGGAGACAGGCTAGTGGTCACGATCGTCAATTCTTAAGTGAATAGTCAGACAAGTCAGGCCTCCAATTTTAATAGATCTTGGCGCTCCCCACCCCAATCAACCCAACAAATCGATCTCCCCCACCCTTGGATCCGCCAAGGCCAGGGAACCTGCCGTGAAACAATCCGTCACCTTCCCCAGGGAGCACCTAGGGTTTTTTAGTCACAATCCGATACAAAGATGCATTACGATACAAATCCGCTACAGAGTTTTCGGTAAGATAGGTAGCGCCGTGTGAGTTAAATAATCCATAACATTCCACTATGACACTGACATCTGTATCTCCCTCCGAATCATTGGCCCAGCGCTCCAAGCTGCAGGGACTCTACCAAACCGTGCACCAGGCCGAGCTCTTCAACCTCCAGGCAGAAACCGAAGTGCTCCTCTCCCAACTTCAGACCCTCAAACAGACAAAGGGTAATGACGCCCATCGCAACTAGGACTAGCCTGGTTCGCTGATGGTCTGCTGGTTTGTGGGGTAGTTCTGGGTTTGGAGCTATCCCACCATTGATGTTTAAACATTTTTTTGAGACGCCCTAGTCGATCTTAGCGATGAAAAAATCTTGGTCCGATCCCTATCTGTGGGTCCATGTTGCGGGGGCCGCCACCCTGCCGTTATGGCTATTTGCCTGTCTGCTGGGCCTAGCAGCGGGGGATCCAATCCTGCCCATGGGGGTAGAGGCATTTTTGGTGGCGGTCCTTGGGGCAGCGCCTGTGGTCTGGATGCAGCTAAAGCGTCCCTACAGTCTCTATAGCCTCCTGGCTGTGACCCTCAAGTTGGAGAAGCTGTCTGAGGACCAGCTGCGGGTGTTGACTTGGTTGAAAGCTGGGAATCCTTTGGTTGTGGCGGGTGCTGCCGCTTTGCTCTGTCTAGTCCTGAAGTTGATTTCTGACGGTACCGCCATTGCCGCTGCCAGCACACCCATACCCAATCACTTCCTGGGATTGATCGTGGCGATCGTCGCCTTCCTAGGCGCCAACCTGTTTTTGCAGGTTCCCCTGAGTGCTTTGCAGGTTTTGCTGAAGTCCGATGCGGTGTTTGGGGCGATCGATCCCTACGCCAATGGGCGGATTCTCAGTGACTTTACGGTTCTGGGTATAAAAATTGATAAAATTTTGCCAGAATTAGAAAGCGATCCCGTTAGAATTTAGGTCCCTTTGCCTGGAAACCCTTTGCCTGGAAACACCAGGTTCGTGATAACCCTTCAACGCTTCTGGGTAGATCCGCACTATCTGGGCTCTCTTCACCCTTTCTATACTTATCGGTAGATTTGTTGGAGAGGAACCGGATTTTTGCATAGAAGAATGTGCTTTGGGGTACAAAGTCATGTTCTCTTTTCTAGCTATCTTTGTTCCCGTTGGGGGATCGCTCTGCCATGTCCGTGTTTAGGCGCTCCCTGGCTCGGTCTCCTCTGCTTTCGCTCCTATCCACCTCTATCAATTCCTAGTAATTATGCCTATTTCCTCCGTACCTGCCTCCAACTCCCAAATCTGGGACAGTCTCAAGCGAGCGATTTCTCAAAGCTCTGGTTTCCAGGGTTGGGTGCTCGATCGCGCCCTAATCGCCGATGAAACCTCCCTGGATCTACTGGTCCACCGCTACCTGCGTGAGGCACTGGAAACCCTAGCCTATTAGCTGACTGCGCCATTTCTGGATATAACAGCTACCATTCAAGAGCCTCAGGAACATCTGAGGCTCTTTGCATATCCAGAGATGGAATGGTTCTTGGAGAGAATAGGCTATGTCGAATCAGGGTTTCTTAAAAGGTCGGAAAGCAACTAGGTTTGTCCTGAGCTTGCTAGGGCTGTTGCTGTTTGCGGGCAGTATTCCGGTGGTGGCCAATCCCCAGTTGGCATCCAGTTTACTGAAAGCTTCTCAAAATCGATTGATTGCCCAGGCTGGCCGTCAGGTTTTGTATGTCAATCCAGCCACCGGGCTCGATTCTGCTGAAGCAGGCCGCAGCGAAACTGCGCCGCTCAGAACTGTTACCTTCGCGATCGCCCAGGCCCAGCCAGGTGCGGTGATTCAACTGGCCCCTGGAACCTACAGTGCTGCCTCGGGTGAAGTCTTTCCCTTCATGCTGAAGCAGGGGATGGCGATCGTCGGCAATGAATCGAACAAGGGCAAGGATGTCCTAATCAATGGCGGCGGTCGGATCATCAGCCCCTCCTTTGCGGGCCAGAATGTCTCGATTCTAGCGGCTCAGGACAGCGAAATCCGGGGTGTGACGGTGACGAACCTGCTCAGTCGGGGCACCGGACTCTGGATCGAATCGACGAACCCGGCGATCGCCAATTCCACTTTCTCCGGCAGCATTCGCGAAGGCGTCTTTATCACAGGCAACGCCAGCCCGACGATCACCGACAGTCAATTTGTCCGTAACGGCGGCAATGGGATCTCTGTGGCCCGTGGGGCGACGGCCCTGATTCGCGGCAACCTTTTCCAGGCAACGGGGTTTGGGTTGGCGATCGGCGGCACCTCGACCCCAGTCCTCGAAGACAACCGGATTGTCCAAAACAAAGACGGCATCTTCGTCAGTGACTCGGCCCGCCCAACCCTACGCCGCAACATTATCAGCGACAACGAGCGCGATGGTGTAGTGGCCACTTCCACGGCCCAACCGGACCTCGGCACCCAGGCCAGCCCCGGCAACAATATCATCCGGCGCAATGGCCAGTTCGATGTGGATAACGCGACGGCGGCTAGTGCGGCGGTGACGATCGATGCGGTGGCCAACAATATCGATCCCAAGAAACTCTTTGGCAAAGTGAACTTCGTCTCCAATGGCGACACCAGCCTACCGCCTTCCCCTGGTGCCACCCCGTCCCTGCCTCCTTCTCCGACAGGTACGCCAACGCCTACAGGCACGCCGACTCCCACGGGTACCCCAACCCCCACGGGTACCCCAACGCCGACGGGTACCCCAACCCCCACAGGTACGCCAACCCCCGTTGGGTTAAAGGATATTAGAGGCCATTGGGCAGAAGGTTTTATCCAGGCCCTGGCCTCTTCCAATGTGATCAACGGCTTCCCCGATGGCACCTTTAAGCCCGATGCTCCGGTGACCCGCGCTCAGTTCGCGGCGATCATGAATAAGGCCTACAATCCAGCGGCGCGCAAGCCTGCCATTGAGTTCTCCGATGTCCCGACCAGCTACTGGGCCTACCAGGCGATCCAAACCGTGGCGAAGGGTGGCTTTATTGCGGGCTATCCCAACGGCACAGCAGCTCCACTCTTTAAGCCGGAGCAGAAGATTCCTCGGGTGCAGATTGTGGTGGCGATCGCCAATGGTCTGCAATACGGTGAAGGCGATCGGGCGGCGGTCTCCCGTTTGTTTACCGATGCCAGTACGATTCCTAGCTGGGCGATGATTCCGGTCTCTGGCGCCTTGGGGCGGAAGGTGATTGTCAATAACCCCACTGTGAGTCAGTTTGCCCCTAACCGGGAAGCGACCCGAGCAGAAGTGGCGGCGATTATTTATCAGTCCTTGGTCGATAGCGGTCGTCAGCCTGCCCTGCAATCGCGCTTCATTGTGATTCCCTAGTTAACACCGCAGATTAAACTGTCAAAACGGCGGATCCTAAGATTGGGGTTCGTCGTTTTTGATTAGGGGGTCTTTTTTAGATTCTCCTGGTCCCTGACGCGATTGACCAACTTATCCTGGGCGGCTTGGTCGCGGCGGTAAAGGAAGATCATCAGGGCGACGACGCCAGCTTGGAGGGCAAGGCTGGGAATGGTGGTTTCTAGTTCGCGTCCGGCGAGGAGTTTGGCGAAGAAGACGAGAGCGCCGATGCCGCCGGAGAGGGCGAAGGCGGCGTAGAAAACTGGCGAAACTTGCGGTAGGGGGCGATCGCTTCGGCCCGCAGGTAGGCGTATTTTTGAGGATCGCTTTGTTGAAGTTTCATGGGGTAAAAAGATGGCGACGTTTCGATTGTTATCTGCTACCATAGTAACCGCACTTGATGTGCGACCTCTGGAATCCTCCAGGTTTGCCGATGTAGCTCAGTGGTAGAGCACTCGATTCGTAATCGAGCGGTCGTCAGTTCAACTCTGATCATCGGCTTTGTTTTGCTAGTATAGGTGGGTTCAGTTTTGACCCATTGACCTATTAGTTAGTGTTTGTAAGATGCTCGACCTTAAGCTCCTGCGCGATAACCCCGACCTCGTTCAGCAAAAACTCAATTCCCGTAATGGCAGCTATGACATCGCGCCGATCGTAGCCCTCGATCGCGATCGTCGGGAATTAGAGCAGCAGCGATCGGCCCTTCAGGCGCGCAGCAATGAGGTGGGCAAGCTGGTTGGGCAGAAGATGAAGTCCGGGAGCAAGCCCGATGATGCGGAGATTTTGGCGCTGAAGGAGGAGGGCAACCAGGTTAAGGCGAAGCTGGCGGAGCTGGAGCCGCGCGAGAAGGAGATGATTGAGGCGATCGAGACGCTGATTCTCCAGTTGCCGAATTTGCCGAGTGATGTGACGCCTGTAGGCAAGGATGAGACGGAGAATGTGGCGGTGCCATTCCTGGGGGGATGAGTACAAACCCAGCCATGCGGTGCTGCCCCACTATG
>JAAUSA010000023.1 GCA_012031975.1 Alkalinema sp. RU_4_3
TGGGTCGATTGATACATGGTGAAATGCTAGATTGTAATTAACGAGCAGCCTTATTCTTGAGCACAAACCGGGAAACCACACTCAGGGTCAGCACTAGAAATGCCAAGACCAATGATGCCGTCCAGGCCAATTCATTCTGGGCCGTATCCGGGGAATTGGCGTAGTTGTAAATCAGGACGGACAAAGACGATGTGGTCGAGAACAGGCCATTGGGATAGTCCTGACTAAACTGTGCGGTGAAAATCAAGGGTGCTGTCTCACCCATGGCTCGGGCCACAGCCAGTAACCCTGCCGTGGTCAATCCCGGTAATGCCGAAGCGACGACGACCTTGAATGTGGTTTGCATGGTATTTGCACCTAGGGCGGCGGAGGCCGATCGCTGCTGCGATGGAACCAGCTTCAGGGCTTCCTCCCCGGCCAAAATCACCATGGGCAGCATGACCAAAACCAGGGCCGCACTACCCGCTAGGGCAGAGGGCGTTTGCATGGCAATGACCACTACGGCATAGGCAAACACCCCGGCTACGATCGACGGCACCGCACTCAAAATATTCACGGCAAATCGAATCGTTTGAGAAAGCCGAGACTGCTTGCCAAACTCCGATAGGTAAATGGCTGTGACTAGGCCGATCGGTAGACTGATGACGGCGGCGATCGCCACCATTAAAAACGTCCCCAAAATCGCATTGAGAAATCCACTCGGTTCTTCAATCAAGGCACGGGTGAGGACATTCCAGTTGAGCTGTTTGATCCCCGCCGTGACGATTTGGATCAGCAGCGACAGGAGCGGCAACAGTGCCAGAACAATGGCGCCATAGGCGAGTACAGTCACAGTCTGACTGAAAATGCGTCGCCCGGCGGGCAGGGGTTTGATAATCTCCCTGGTCACGGGGTTGGGTTGAAGACTTTGCATGATTTACTCCTTGAATCCCAGGACCTTGACTAAATAGAGTGCACCCATATTCACCGCTAGCGTCAAGGCGAATAAAATCATCGCTAGATACATTAATGCGCCGATGTGGGCGGGATCAAGTGCTTCTGGAAACTGGTTGGCCAAAATTGCTGGGATTGTATTCCCCGCATCAAAGAGCGAAACATTGAGTCGGTTAGAATTGCCTATTA
Source organism: Alkalinema sp. RU_4_3 (assembly GCA_012031975.1). Classification (GTDB taxonomy): domain Bacteria; phylum Cyanobacteriota; class Cyanobacteriia; order Leptolyngbyales; family Leptolyngbyaceae; genus JAAUSA01. The sequence continues at coordinate 1,123 of JAAUSA010000023.1, forward strand.
CCATTGTAACAGCCATGGTTTCACCTAAGGCTCGACCTAGCCCCAACATGATCGCCCCGATGATGCCGGACACACTCGATGGCAGCAAAATCGAGAAGATCATTTCCCACTTAGTGGCTCCCAGGGCCATGGAGGCACTGCGCATTTCGGGGGGGACCGATCGCATCACATCCCGACTAATCGAAGAAATCGTCGGCAGAATCATGATTGCCAAAATCACCCCCGCCACGAACATACTGGGTCCAGCGGTTTCTGTACTGAAAAAAGGAATCCAGCCGAGGACTTTGTGCAGCAGTCCCTGAAGGGGTTTGAGCGCGGGGATCAAAACAAAGATCCCCCAAAAGCCAATGATCACGCTGGGATAGAGGCGATCAGCTCAATTAGAAACACGATCGGATCGCGCATCCAGATCGGCAGGAAATCTTCGCTGGTAAGGATTGCAACAGCCAGTCCGATCGGGACTGCAAACGATAGAGCAATAGCCGAACTGACCAAGGTTCCATAGATATAGGGCAGGGCTCCAAAGACTAGATTGTTGACATCCCATTCTTGGTTGAATAGAAACCCCAATCCGTACTGACCGATCGCTGGGGCAGCCTGTTGGAAAATTACAAACCCCAGCCATAGAAGTAATCCCAGAACCGTCAAACTAACGCATAGACTGAAATTTATAAATAGGCGATCGATCGGGATGGCAGCACGTTTCCTATCAAGAATAGAATCTTCTTCTGGGATTCCGGGTCGTAAATCGGTGGTTGAGATTGTCATAGCGGCAGGCGTATTTGCGAGAAAAGGAGGCGGTTTGTTAAAAACCACCTCCATTGCATGGTGTGAGATTATGTACCCTGACAAAACAACGTTTAGAAGGTCAGCGTGGTTCTAATCGTGCCGACATAAACGGTGTCGTTGTTATTGTTGCCTTCAGGATTGAAGAGCATGAATAACCCTGGGGTGACCGTGACGTTATCGCTGAGTTTGTAGCGATAGAAGGCTTCCAGATGGTAGGTGGCATCCTTGTCTTCCCGGCGGTTGGTCAAGACTGTACCGACGTTGGGACCGAAGTCGTTGTCGGTGCTCTTGGGAGGCATCCCAAAGATCAGACCGCCCAAGCTGCCTTCCTTGAATAGGTCAGGCATGGTCAAGGCTACGGCCCAGTTCCAGGAGGTGGCATTATCACCCCGGCGCACAGCGGGATCGAGAGCTGTTCCCTGGGCGGCAATGGTGTTGATCCGTTCGCGGGAGGTGGATTTGGTGTAGCCGACCCAGCCAGAGAGTCCCAGCTTAGTGCCGAGTTTCAAGTTCCCTTGAAGACCGTAGGCATTGGAGGCGGTTGCTGCCCCAGCGAAGGGGTTGTTGGCGAACAAGGTGCCTGTGCCACCAGTGATCCCCGCACCATTGGTGTAGTAGGAATTAGCGTAGGTGAAGCCCAGACCGATATTTGGGTTAGGTTGGAAGACGAGTTGCGCCAGTGCTGAGTGGCTGCCATCAAACAAGCCATTCTTATCCGCTGGGTTACTCGCTGAGCCCGTGGGTACCAAGTAGCCCAAGGAAACGGTGAATTTCTCACCAATCTTACCTTCGCTGCCGAGCTTGCTATTGATGATGATCCCTGTACCCGTGGAGACCCGCAGAATGGGGTTGAATCGACCGAAGCGGCTGATCGAACCGTTGCCGCTCGATTCCATGGGGCTGAGTGTGGGAATGGAATCGTTAAATTCCAAGCCATCACTGTTGCCGCCGCCCACAAAGACTGTGGTCAGGGGGTTGAGGGGGAAGCGATATTCCAGACGATTGAGTTCGACCAGGTTCGCACCACCAGTGCTAACGCCATCAAACCCTAAACGAGTCTGGTCTGTTCCTGTCACACCACCACCAGCACTGCCATTAAAGGAGGTGAGGTTGCGGGCTTGCAGGCGAGTTCTCAGGCGATCCTTACCGGAGAAACTGGTATCGAGTGAGAGACGAACGCGATTCCCGAAAATCGTGTTTTCCTGAACGCCACGAGGGACGCCTGCACCGTAGGCTGTATTGGTTGCTGCCTCTCTTGCTGCTGGAGTCAGCGCAGCATTGATCGGACGATACTGGTCAGAGTTGAGGGCGCGATCGTCCCCCACAAGACCTGCAAAACCGACGATCACTTCACCGTTGAGTTTAGTGGTGGTGGAGAACTGCTGCTTTTCGAGTCTAGCGGTTCTGACATCTAGGCCATCCACTTTGCCCTTGAGTTCATCCAGTTCATTGCGGAACTCAGCTTGTAGGCGTTTGAGGGTGGCGAGATCTTCCTTGGTGGCGAGCGTTGCTGTAGATGCAGCGATCAATTCGTTGACGCGATCGAGACAGGCATTGAGGCCCGCTGCAAACTCATAGCGAGTCAGGGCGCGATTGCCGCGATAGGTGCGATCGGGATAGCCTGCGATACAACCGTAGCGCTCAACCAAGGACTGCAAGGCTTGGAAGGCCCAGTCGGTGGGTTTGACATCGGTCAATTGGGAAACGGAGGTAACTTGACCAACGCGGGTATCCCCTTTGTTTTCGCTGTAGTCCAGCAATTGCAGAGTGGTTTCCTTATCATTAGCCGAAGCAACTAGAGCAGATGCACCCACAAGCAGGGGGGCGACTAGCAAACTTAACCAAAAACGAACTGACATAAAGCGCTCCTCACGACCGAAATTAATAAAATACAAGCGCGATCGCCCAGCAGAAACCCATCCCGTAGAATGCGTTTCTGCGAAGCAAAACGCATCACCGCCATCTAATTACCGATCTGGTTAACCGCACTGCGGGCCTGACCGACAATGCTATCGGGAATCTTGGCAAAGTCAAGACCGTTGTTGAGGTTTTGACCATTGCCCAGAACCCAGTTAGCCCAGGCTTTGACGGCGTTAGCTTCCTCAGCATTCTTGTACTTTTTGTAGAACATCATCCAGGTGACGCCAGTGATCGGATAACCCTTGCTGGGGTTGCCATCAAACACTTGCAAATCAGACCCGAAGCTCATCGAAGCGATCGCATCATTTGTTTTCTGCAAATCAGCCTTGACATAGCTGCCGCTTGCATCCTGGACAGAAGCTTCGGTTAGACTGTTCTTCTTAGCGTAGGAATACTCGACATAACCGATCGAGTTGGGGGTTTGCTTAACCAAGCTAGCAACCCCTGCATTACCCCGGCCCTTCAGGCCATCGACCTTCCAAGTGGGCGCTGTGGAAGCGCTGCCGCCAATGCTGCCTTTGAAGTAGCGATCTACTGTTGCAAGGTGGTTGACGAAGATGAAGGTTGTGCCGCTGCTATCAGCCCGCACGACTGTTTTAATCTCAGCGTCGGGTAGATTGAGACCGGGGTTCGCGTCCTTAATTTTGGCGTCGTTCCACTTCGTAACTTTTCCGGAGAAGATCCCAGCAAGGGCTTCGCGGGAAAGCTTGAGGTCGGAAACTCCAGAAACGTTAATCACAGGCACCACAGAACCACCAGCAGTGGGCACCAAGACAATGCCGCGCTTACCTGCTTCACCTTGACCCTGTTGGGCGGCAGTCATGCCAGCGTCACTGCCGCCGAACTGCACGATCCCCGCGATCGTCTGACGGATACCGCCACCACTGCCGATCGCCTGGTAACTGACCCGATCCTTGGAGTTCGCACTCCGATATTGTTTGATATACTCCTGGTAGAGCAAATCGGGGAATGTTGCACCTGCACCCTTGATTTCGACAGCTTGCACGATCGCGCTTAACGCTGGCATGACAATGATTACAGCGGCCATTGCGGAGGTTGCAACGGCACGACGAACGGTCTTGATGGAGAAAACTTGAGAGACAGCCATTGTTTTAATCGTCCTTACAGTCTATAAGGCAGGTAACCGATATCACATTACTATCTCTAGGGTTAAGTATGCAGAAACCTTAGGATAACCTTTGGTTAAGGGCAGTTAAAGCTTTAGGAATGCTGCTGCAAAAGGAGTTTAAATCTGATATTTTTTTGATCAGCCGTGTCTTTTTGCGTAACATTCCCTTATTATATGGGGGGCTAGCATCCAGGTTAGTGTGTCTTATATTGCGATTGGCTAGTTTTCAACCTAAGTATTTTTTTGCAGTGAGTCATTGACAATGGTTCTAAGTCTTATTCCAAAGCCTAAGTATGAAGAAGAGGAAGCCGCCGCTGGGTCGCCTCGTACTCAGGCTGTAACTGATTTTTCCGATGGGGCTCTAGCCCAGACGCTCCCCATCAGCCTCCCAGAGAAAATCCTGGGCAAAGTTGTGGCGGTTCTGACACCCCCTGAGGGGTTGCCTGGTCCGGTGAAGCTGTTCTATCGTCCAATCTTCTTGGGTGTCCTGGCCTTGCACGCTGCGTTGATTTTTGCACCTGCGGGTGGGCCACCTAAGGGCGAGAAGCCAGCGGAGAAGGAGAAGCCCCTGACGATTACGCAGGTGGCTACAGGTAAGGCCCAGCCCAAACTCACCAAGGTGCCCCTTTCCAAGTTGCCACCGCCGACCAAGCCGACCTTGCCGAAGCTCGATCGCCCCACTCCACCCACTGCTCCGGTGGTCAAAACCCCCGATGCACCAACGCCGCCGCCCAAGGCCGATACGCCGCCGCCAGCAGCGACGCCCCAGAATTCTACACCTCCAGCAAATCTGCCCAATGTGACGCCCGCACCTCCCGGTGGTGGTGCAAAAGCTGGCGATCCCTTTGAGAACTTCCTAGATCATCCACAGGCTAAAGGTGTAGGTGCCTACTTTGAGGTCAGCAGTGAAACCCTTGCAGCAGTGGAAACCTTTTTTAAGGGACAAAAGGGGTTTGAAGTAAAAGATGGTGCAGGTCCCACGGGAGATCGCAAGGTATTGGCGATTTCAGCAGGTGGAAAAGCCATTTATATCGGATTGTTCAAGGACGGTAGCGGTACCGTCTACATCAAGGCTAACAGTGAAGCTGAAATTCCAGATAGCTTGGATAAAGTGAAGAAGGTTAAGGCAATGCCTGTTGCCTACGTCGATGTTATTCAAACCGCAGGTGCATCAGGGGGGGTTTCCATCAACGACTTTTCTGACCCTTCACCTTACATGATAGATGACACTACTAATGCAAACGGTGTCTTGAAGATAGATGTATTTACGTCAAATCCAAATGACACCTATGCTAGGCTCTTAGCCTCTGGTCTACAGGCTCCGAATTGTTTTAAGAGCATTACTCCAGAAGCTCCATATAAGGGTGGTCCTCTATACAAGATGACCTCTGATACTGGTGACTTCTACCTGAATATTGTGCCCGCAGTCAACGGAACAGACTCAATCGTTGTACTTTTTAGCGATCGCCCAAGTTAGTCGCAGAGTTTCAGAGTGTTAGCAAGAGGTGGTAGATCTTCTACCCCTCTTTTTTATTGCCCAGCTAAACCACAAAAAAATGGACAGCCGATCGCTCGACCATCCAAGGGAAAAAACGCATATTTAAGAATTACTCAACAGCCAACGAAACGCGATCCCCGCCAATATCTCGCAGCACACCGATCGCCTTAATCACCTTCTCATAGGTCAGACTCTTATCCGCCTTAATCACCACCGATCCCTTAGGATTTTTCTTCAAATAATCCACCACCTTCTCGGCCATCTGAGCCTCGCCCACAGGCTGATCATCAATAATCGTCTGGCCCTGACGGTTCAGGCCCACCACCATAGAATCCGGGACATCCTGGCTCGCTCCCTGCTGGGCACTCGGCAGCGACACATCTTTGACCGTCTTCCCATTGGTCAACGTCATCGACACAATAATAAAGAAGGTCAAAATCGTCATCACCACGTCCATCATCGGCACGAGGTTCACCTCAGGCATCGCATTACTGCGGCGGCGAGTTTTCATGGGTAATCTCTAATATTCAATCTAGTATTTGGGCTTCAAAGACAGATCTTCCGGTGTAATAGGCTCATCCTCCGATCGATACCCTGCTTCCTGTTCAGCATAGGATCGATAGCCCCCCTGCTGCTGCTGGTTGGGCCAGCGTTCGTTCGCTTGACGCAAGGCCCGATTGGCTTCCTCAACGGCGGGCTCATACCACCGCTGCCGATAAATCAGCTCCAAATCCCCACCCACCTTCGTGAAAAATTCCTCCTGCTGGGCTTGACAGGTCACAAAGACCCGCAGAAAAGCCAGAGCTATAATGGCCACGATCATCCCGCCCGCCGTCGTAATCAAAGATTCACCGATCCCCGCCGAAGCCGCAGCAAGACCCTCACTGCCCTTGCCACCAGCACCCCCAATATCCAAGTTCTCAAAGGTTTTAATCAAACCCGTCACCGTACCCAATAGCCCCAGCAACGGTGCGATCCCCACGGTACTTTCGAGCAGCTTATCGCCCCGGCGCATCTTCGCGAATTCTTCTTCGGCGGTGGTTTCTAAGGCCAAGCGGAAGGTCTCAGGGGTGGGGGATGTCAGCTTCAATGGCACGATCAAAAACGTCCGATCGGCAGATCCCTTGCCTTCTGAGCAATCATCCTGGCATCCGTCAGGCTATATTCTGCCGCCTTCAGCACATCATGGGTAATCTTACTCTCTTGGATCATTAACCTGGCCCAAAATAGCGATCGCTCTAACCCACAGGCGATTGTCAGTACCGATAGCCCCACCAGGGGAACCATCGTCGGACCGCCTGCTACGAGTGTTTCAAAAAGATTTTTCGACATAATTCCAGATTGAGAATTTCCACTAATATCCCTTGCGCCCCCGCAACTCTATAAGCTTACTGGGATGTGTGGATTATTAGGTTAAGATCCGGTTATTGATTGACTAACAAATGACTAATTGTCTCCAGGTTAACAAACTAAGCTGAAACGTTAACCCATTAGTAAACCCAGAATTAACAATTTCTAGTTACAGTGTTTTTGGCAACACATTCAAGGCCCTAAACCTTATGCTAACAATCCAGAGAAATGAGAGCGCTGATTCCCTCCGCCAAGGCCTCGAAATCCTGTATAAAAGTAGCAACGTGCAAACCTTTCGGCGAGGGAGTGCGATTCCACTGTCCCTAAATCACATTTCGATCGTCCGTCAGGGTGTCGTCCACCTCGGCACCCTCTACCCCAACGGCGAAGAATCGATGATCGGCATTGCCTGCACTGGCATGCCCTTTGGACTCTCCCTCACCCAAGTCGATCCCTACTACGCCACGGCCTTGTCCGACGTAACCATCGTCTCGCTCAAAACCACCGACGTCCAGGAATCGGAAGCCCTATCGCAACTGGTCATGCAATATTGCACCGATCGCCTCCGTCAAGTCGAAGCTCTGCTTGCCACCGCAGGCTATCGCCGCGTCGAAGATCGCCTCCGCCAATTCCTTCTGTTGCTCGCCCAGGAAGTCGGCCAACCCACCGCCCTCGGCACCCGCATGAACGTTCGCCTGACCCACCAAGTGCTAGCCAACGCCACAGGCACCACCCGCGTCACCATCACCCGCCTACTGGGCCAATTGCGTAAAGAAGGTTGGCTACAGATCGATCGCAATCATCATATTGTTATCTGCGATCAACGCCTAGCCGCCTAGTCGTATTCAATATCTGGTAGGGGCGCATATCCCGCGCCCACTATCATTGCCACAACCCATCCAAGCTCAAACCACCTAATCCAAACCATCCAACGCCTTCGGATCATCCAAAAAGCTATTGCCCGCAGTCCCCGCAGCAGGCGTCGGCGTTGCACCCGCTGCCGCCTTGCCCTCTGACTTAGCATCCGGCCTTGTCGTCCCATCCGGCTTTCCCGCAGTCTTAGCATCCGGCTTCGCCCCCGGTGTATCCTTCCCCGAAACCACCTTCCCATCACTCGGCCCCGCAGGCGTCAACCGCTGCCAGTTCAATTCCCCCGACGGCAACATCGTAATCAACACCTTATCTGGCTCCTTCGATTTCCCATCGGGCTTATCGGCCTTAGGCGCAGTTTTGTCATCTGTCTTCTTATCTTCCTTCTTCCCTTCTTCTTTCTTCTCCGACCCGATCGCCCCCCTAATCGCACATTCCAACGTATCCCCCGGCTTAAACGTGTAATAGGCCGTCTTCGCCGGACAGTCCAACTCCACCTTCCCGACTTCCTTCTCCAAACCCGCTAAAATCGCATCCTGAACCTGTGGCATATGCAGCAACCCCTTAATGCTGGCCACCTTCCAGTCCACATTGCCCTCTGCATCCTTCTGCTGGACATCAATATCAAAGCCATTGCCGCTATCGAGAATCCCCGTACAGATAAACCCCTTACTTGCCTGCTGCTGCACAACATCCTTCGGGCAGATCACCGATTTAATCGAACTGCCTCCAGCCTGGACCAGCCCCTCTTGGATCAGCTTTTCAATCTTTGCAGCATCGATCGTCTTCCCGCAGCTACTCAAAAGCGCCGCCATTCCCGCTGCCAAAAAATAATAGAAGTATGTCTAGCCATAGCAATAACTCAAAATCACAGATTGAAGCATGGTTAGTCTAACGTAGAATTTCCCCTTGAAAGTTAAGGTTAGGTAATCCCAGTTTAAAATTACCAAGGAGTACATTGCCATCAGACATAAGCGTAAATCAACTAGGGGTTGAAGCTCTCCAAGCTACCCCATCTGACACAACTTTCGCCAAACCGCGCTCTACAGACCCAACTGGAACTTCTTCTGCGCCTGCACCTTCAGCTCCTCCGCCACCCGAATCTTCTGCTTCTCCAACTCATTCTTCAACAGCTTCTTCGCCAACTGCTTACTCTCATTCGGATCGCCCACCACCCGCCAAGTCGCACTCGTCACCGACCACTCCCGCAAATTCGCCTTCAGCGCATCGCTAATCTTAATCGTTGTCACATAGGCGCACTTCTGCGGCAACTCCTTCGCAAAAAAGAGCAACTGATACTCACCCTTCTGACCCAACAGACGAATCATCTCCATGCCATGGCGCGACTTGAAATCTAAATAACAAGGCATCCACCTCGGTCCATTCTCATCATGGTACATATGATTATAAAAGGCCGTCACCCACAACGCCATCGGATAGGGCGTCTGCGTACAAAGCACATTCTTATAAACCAAGTTGTACAGCTTACTGAGCTTAATCTTCTTCACCTCCTCATAGGACTCCAGCATCACCCACAGCGTCGGAATCGTCTCCTTCCCAACCGTCATCACCTTAGAAAACACAATCTGCGCCACAGGCATTTCCTTGACCGGCCAAGCCGCACTGCGCAGCAGCTCATCCGCAATCAACCCCGAACCCGTCATCCGAGCCGGACTATTTGGCCCCACCACTTCCTCCGCCGGAGAAACCGTTGGCGGTGGCAGATTCGGCAAATTGGGTAGATTGGGAGCCAGATTTGTGAGATCGAGGGCCTCCGCCGCCTGGGCCGCCTGACGATTCAGCACCTCCCCGATGCGATTACTCAAATTCCGACTCGCCGAAAACCGCTCCTCAATCGGCTCCAAGGCCCGCAAAATATCCTGAATCGTCTTCGGACGCTCCTGGGGCGTCTTCGCCATACAGGCCATCACCAGATCCTCCAGCGCCTTCGGCACATTCAACCCAGGCTTCGCCACCTTCATCGGCTTCGGCACCTGATTCAAATGCGCCTTCAACCAGCCCCCAAAGGAATGGGTCTCCGCTTGAACTGGCAGTGTCGCCGTCAGCATCTCATACATCATCACGCCGAGACTGTAGATGTCCGACTGGGCATTCAGCTCCAAGCCCTCCATCTGTTCGGGAGATGAATAGACCATCGTCCCCATATAGGTGCTAGTCGCCCCAGCATCCTCCATCATCAACTTGGAGATCCCAAAATCCAACACCTTCACAAACTCGCCCAAACTATGATCGCGAGTGATCAGAATATTGCTCGGCTTCACATCCCGGTGAATGATCGGACAGATCACCCCCTCCACATCAATCCCCATATGGGCCATCTGCAGGCCCTGACAGATCTGACGCGTCATCATCAAAAAGCGCGGCAGCGGAATCGCCTGGCCCCGCATAATCTCATTCAGGCCGTAGCCCTCCAGATACTCCATCACATAGAAGGGCACATCATCGGCGTCCAGATCGTAGTCCGACACCCGCACAATATGAATACTCTTCTGGCCTAGCTGAGCACAGATACTCGCCTCCGTCCAAAACCGCTTCCGCATCCGCTCATTCAGCAGCGTCTGAGCCAGAAATTTGATCGCCACAATAGCGCCCCCCAGTCGGAGGTCACGGGCCTTATACACACGACCCATGGCACCTTTGCCAATCAGCTCCATGAGCTGATAGCGATTGTTTAGAGTCGTAATGCTCTTAGTTGCGGGAGCAGTCATTGGGGGGGGTACACTTTTCTGCACTGGACTGGTATAGACAAGTCTAAAGTGGGTAGATACATTTGGGGCAGATCAATTCAAGCTGTCACGCGCCCCAAGGAAAACCCCGGATTGTTTGAACTGAAAAACTCTACCTACAGTATGGACAGTCCAGCCTGGAAAATTAACCTTTACCCGTTAAATACTAGCGATCTCCTTGGGGTTTGAACCACTTATTTGGGCCTCAACCACGCTGACGCTCGATCGTAGCCTCCATGGCACTGCTCAGATAATGCCCCGACATGATCCCACTCGACCAAAGGTACTTATCATCCTCCAACCGATGCAGGGTCTCAAACCCTGTGCGCCGCTGCTTATCGCCCAAGGCCCAGTAGCGCTGAATGATCGATTCTGGGGCAATCCAGCCCTCACCCTCCACCCGACCCAACTCCGTATGCTGGAGCACAAAGGTATAGCGACGATCGTCCTGGTCAAAGCGTCCGCGAAACTGAAAATCGATCGAAGGATGCTCCTCACTGCCGGGAAAAATCAGCCGCATCGCCATCGTGAACCAGCCATCGCGGCTCCAACTGACCAAAATCTTGCCCTTGACCGGAATGGGAATACCATTACGCTCCATCCAGTTGCCTTGCAGCATCCAGGTTCCAGGTTCAATAAGAAAGGTGTGATTCACTGAGTTCTTGGGGGGAGGAGAAGCTGAGTATTCAGGGAATCATGCTAACATGCGCCGAATTCAAGGGGCCTGGTGAATTTCCCCTAGAAGGGCCAGCTTCTTCGCGCCCGTCACCTCCGGGAGATTACCGGGATAGTCGTGGCGGCGCCAGTAGGCCAGCACCGCAAAGGCTATGGCCTCTTTGAAGTCCCCATTAAGCCCAACTTCATCGGTTGTCAGCAATTGACTACTGGGCAGGTGAGTTTGGAGGCGCTGGCGGAGATAGCCATTGCGGCTGCCCCCGCCACACAGTAACACCTGGTCCGGCAGCTTGGGCAAAAACTGCTGATAACTTTGGGCAATCGACAGGGCCGTAAAGTCCGTTAGCGTGGCTAGGAAATCTGCGGGACTGAGGTGCTGGGCCTCTGTTTGACATCGATCGAGGTAGGCTGAGCTAAACAACTCCCTCCCCGTGGACTTGGGCGGTGGGGTGGTAAAGAAGGGGTGGGTGAGCCAGGTTTGGACGAGTTGGCTGTCGGGTTGGCCGCTGGCAGCCCATTGGCCATTGTCGTCGTAGGTTTGACTGCCTTGGGTGAGACGGGTGACGGCTAGATCGATCAGCATGTTGCCCGGCCCCGTGTCCCAGCCCAGGATCCGACCCTGGCGATCGGCGGGTAGATAGGTGACATTGCCAATGCCGCCGATGTTTTGGACGGCGCGATCGTGGGTTTTGTGGGTGAGGAGGGCGGCGTCTACGGGGGGGACGAGCGGTGCCCCCTGGCCGCCGAGGGCGAGGTCGGCGGTGCGGAAGTTGCTGATGGTGGGGATGCCTGTGGTGGCGGCGATTAGCGAACCTCGTCCTAGTTGTAGGCTGTAGCCTAGGCTGTTGCCCTGGGGTGGACGATGGAACAGGGTTTGACCATGGGATCCAATCAGGTCGGCAGGGGTCTGCAAACTCAGGGCGGCCTGGGCGAAGGTGAGGGCGATCGCGTCGTCGAGTTCCGCCATCTGCTCCATGGAAAGGGGAGCACCACCGCTGACCGCTAGGATTTGCTGGCGGAGGGCTTCGGGATAGGCATAGGTGTGACCCTTGATGAGCGTCGCGGTCAGGCTATTGCCCTGGCCTTGGATATCTACGAGGGCCGTATCAATGCCGTCTACGGAGGTACCGCTCATTAGGCCAATGACTTTCATGGAAGAGAGATGGAGTTGGGTGTTTATCAGATTTACTTTAAAGTAAAAGGGCATACATCCCGGTTCGATCGGCATCCCATGGGCATTCGTTTTGATTGGCGTCAGGTTTTGGTCTTTGTCCTCTTGTATTGCCTGGGGACGTCAGGGTTAAGTGGCTGTGCGTTGCCTCGGGTCTCGGCGGAAGCTCGCCTGTTTGCGCCCCTGAAGCTGGAGCTGGTGGATGACTATACGCTGCCGCCGACCAGTTTTCAGGATGTGCCCGTGGGGGGGCTGTCGGGGTTGGCCTATGACGCAGCTAAGGGCGTGTTTTATGCTGTTTCGGACGATCGCAGTGGGTTTGCACCTGCTCGGTTTTACACCTTAAAACCCAAGCTAGGTAAGGACAAAACCACGGGTCAGACAGAAATCAAAACCATTGATATCAAGACCGTGACGGCCCTGAAAAACCCCAAGGGCGAAACCTATCCCCGCAATACCATAGACACCGAAGGCATCGTGCTGTCGCCTCGCGGGACGGTGTTTATCTCCAGTGAAGGGGTGGCCAAGGATGGCATCGCACCCTTTGTGAATGAGTTTGATTTGCAGACGGGGGCCTTTGTGGGGGCCTTGCCGATTCCGGAGCATTACCTGCCGAAGAAGGGGCCGGATGGAGAGCGGGAAGGGATTCAGGATAATTTGGGGTTTGAAGGATTGACCATGGGTGTCGATGGGACACCGGACCTGTTCCGGTTGTTTGTCGCGACGGAAAATAGTCTGGCCCAGGATTTGCCGCCCCAGGATTCAGAGGAGCCGACGCGGGTGCGATTGATGCATTACGCTGTCATGCAGGGGCGCGCTGATCTGACGGGGGAATATCTCTACGAGTTTGACAAGCCACCCTTGGGTACGGTGGAGCAGGGCCTTTCGGAAATTCTTTCGGTGGATAATGCCGGGCATTTTCTGGCCCTAGAGCGCACCTTTGGGCTGACCGGATTTAACGGCAAGATCTTCCAGTTTACCATGGCGGGGGCTTCAGACACGAGTGCGATCGCCGCCCTCCAGCCAAAGCCCCCCCAGGCTCCCACCCCGGTGCACAAAACCTTGGTGCTGGATTTGGCGGACCTGGGGATAGCGATCGACAACGTCGAAGGTTTAGCCCTAGGCCCCGTTTTGGCCGATGGTTCCAAGAGTTTGCTCATCGTCAGCGACGACAACTTCAACAAGGACCAGGTCACCCAATTCCTGCTCTTCCGTCTGGTCAACGAAGACGAACCACCCATCCCACCGCTGAAACCGACGCCTGCTGCGGTCAAACCTACGGTCAAACCCACGGTTAAACCCGGTCCCTAAAGTCGCTATGCTAAGAGACGACCTGCACAATGCAACCTAATCTGGCCATGACAAGCGCGATCGACATTCCAACCCTAATCCATTGGATGGCCGGGGAATTTAGCAACCAAGCCCAGGCCTTTGAAAACCCACCGTTTTTCGCCCATATTCGAGTGTGCATGCGACCGATGGCGTTTTCAGTGCTCGGTGCTCCGGCATTGTTCTTGGAGCAGGCCTATGACTTTGCCCAGGATCAGCCCTACCGGATTCGGATTTTGAAGTTTGTCATTGAGGACGGGAAAATCGCTGTGCCCCACCTGCGACCCAAGGATGACAAGCAGTTTCGAGGGGCGGCCCGCGATCCGGAGTTGCTCAAAACCTTGACAATGGAGGATCTCGATCCCATGTGTGGCTGCGGCATGGATGTGACCTGGACAGGCACCAGCTTCAAAGGTCGGGTCGAGCCGGGCAAACAATGTCTAGTCGATCGCAATGGCCAAACCACTTATTTAGACAATGAATTTGAAGTCTCTGAAGGCGGAAACATACTCGATAGCTGGGACATAGGCCGGGATTTGGAAACCGAGGAGCGGGTTTGGGGCTCGATCGCCGGGCCGTTTCACTTTACAAAAGTCCAGAGTTTCGCGATGGAGCTAGACCTAGGCTAATATTTGGTTGCTATGTTGTTCGCCTGTGAATAAGCTATGAAAACTCAAACAAATGGACTCCTCGCTACCTTGGCCCTGGGTCTGTTACTCAGCGCCCCCGGCAGTCTCGGCACGGTGGTGCGAGCCGTTGAGGAAGGCACTCCCCCCACCAGTGCCAGCAGCCCAGCGCCCACAACATTCCCTGTCCCCACAGCCTTCCCGACGGGCGGCAGCATCAAGATTGATGGCTCGACCAGCATGGCGGCGATCAACCAGTCCTTGCAGAAGCAGTTTGTGTCGAAGTTTGGTGAGGCCAAAGTAGAGCTGGCAGCCAATGGCACCGAGAAGCCCTAGAGGCGGTTGGAAAAGGCGAGATTGACCTGGCGGCGATCGGGCGGCCCCTGACCGATGCGGAAAAGGCCCAGGGTTTGGCGGAGTATGTGATTAGTCGGGAAAAGATCGCGATCATTGTCGGTGCAGACAATCCCTTCTCCGGCGATCTCACCTTCAAACAGTTTGCCCAGATGTTTCGCGGAGAGCTGACGGACTGGAGTAAGGTCGGTGGAACTGGGACCATTCGGTTCATCGATCGCCCCAGTTCCAGCGACACCCGCAAATCCCTCAGCACCTACCCTGTATTCAAGGAAGGCAACTTCGCCGTCGGGGCCAATGGCAAAACCCTCGATGCCGATGACACCGCTGCGCTGATTAAGGACTTGGGTAAGGATGGGATTGGCTATGCGATCGCCTCCCAGGCCCTGAACCAGGCGGGCGTCAAGGTGCTCTCCATGCATAAGACCCTGCCCGACGACCCGCGCTACCCCTATTCCCAGCCCCGCAATTACGTTTACAAACCCGGCGCCGACGGCAACCCTAGCCCAGCGGCCCTGGCCTACCTCGGCTATGCCACCTCCCCGGAGGGTCAGACAGCGGTGAATGAGGCGAATAAAACCGAAGCGGCTGCCGTGGCCCAGGGCGCTGCGATCGCTCCAAGCCCTAGTCCTTCTGTCGCCACCAGCCCGAGTCCTGCCGCCAGCGCTGCCCCCGCCGCGATCGCTCCCCCTTCAACGGCCCCCAACTATGCCAACTGGTGGCTACCTGCCCTCCTCGGCACCGCCTTCCTCGGCTGGCTGGCCAGCAAACTCCTCAAGGGCGGTTCCCACCCGGTCGGCACCTGGGGTGAAACGATCGCCCCAGCCGCCGCCCCAGCAAAGGCAACCATGCCAACTCCTGTCAAACCCGTCGTCCCTACACCCGTAACTCCGGCAGCTAAACCTGTCGAACCGATCGCCAAGCCCCCAGCCAGCACCACTACCACAACACCCACTACCACAACACCCACTACCACAACACCCACTACCACAACACCCACTACCACAACAGGCTTAGGAACTGCTGCGGCAGGGCTCGGTGCCTTGGGACTGGCCGGGGCAGCGGCGGCAGGCGTGGCAAAGGCCAGCGAAACGTCAACGCCTGTGCCGCCTGCGATCGATCTCCATAAAAGCTGGATTGCCCTCACGCCCAAAACGGGGGATGAGGCAGAGGCCGAGTGGCATATTCTGGACAGCGATCGCGCCGTCATCCCCAATCTGCCCTCCCGTGAGACCCAGGTGCGGGTCTATGACATCACAGGTGGCATCGACTTGGAGAAACAGCCCGCCCACAGCGTTCAGTACTACAACTGCAAACCCAACGACAGCAAAGTTTCGGTGACGCTGCCCGATGGCGATCGCGAATATATTGCAGCGGTGGGCTACATCACGGGCGATGGGCGATGGTTCAAGATGGCCCAGTCTCTGCCACTTAAACGCCTCTAGTGACGACGGCTGGGGGTGGCTTCAGGTTCGTAGATCCAGAGGGAGAAGCCCACACCGTAATTGCCAGGGGTGATCATGACGCGATCGCCCCTGGCACTGAGGCGCTGGCCAAGGGTCATGGCAGCTTCCTCCTGTTCCATGGTTTTGACGAGGCTGTAGTATTCGCTGTTGAGGGTGATGGCAGTGAGGGGCTTGTCCAGGTCGGGGACGCGGATTTGGCAGGTTTTGAAGTCCCAGCGGCGGCGGAGGAATTTGCAGAAGCCTTCCTGGGGTTCGGGTTTGGCTGGGTTGACGGGGACGGCGTTGATCAGGGGACGGGCAAAGCGCTGGCCGTCGGCTTCTTCGACCCAAAGGCTATAGCCGCGTGGATTTTTGGTCAGGACGACTTGGTTGCCGCGATCGATCAGACGTTGGGCCGAGTCGTTGATTTTTTCGAGGGTCGGGAGACAGCGCACAAAGCTGTAGCAGCGGCCCTGCCAGAAGATGCCCGCGAGGGGCTTGGCTTCATCGGGGATGTCGATGTGGCAGGTTTCGTACTGGGTGCGATCTTCGAGTACGGGCGCAGGCGTGGAGATCGTGTTTGGGGACATGGCACAAAGGACCCATTGGACAACGAGGGATTCATCCCTAGGATGCCCCGGCAGGTGGGTGGGTACCTCAGCGTTTGTATGCAATCTTACTAGGACAAACTGCGCTATTTCTGTAGATCGCCCCGTTTCCGGGCTGCGGTGAAGGTTTGGTAGTCGGTGGTGGTGGTATGGGCGGCGGTAGCAACCCAGGCGAGGAGGGGATCGCGCCATTGTTCGTGGGTTTCAGCCCATTGTTTGAGCTGGTCGGCGGTGGCACTGCTGCCCCGGCCACTGCTGCGGAGCTGGCCCCAGGCGGTGACTTGGGCCATGGCGGTGATGAGATTGGTGAGGCGTTTGGGTTTGTCTTTGACGGTGTGAAGTTCGATTTTGTCGTTGCTGGGTTGGAGTTCGCGCAGGATGTAGCTGCTGTTTGGAGAAGCTATGGCGCTCAGGAGGGCCGGGGGAGATTCTTGGTTTTGGTGCTGGATTTGGAGGATGCGATCGGCCTCGGTGGGGAAGTTTGGCAGACTGGGGCTAAACGCCGGGACACAACTGGGGCGGGCAGCTTTGAGATCGAGGAGGTAGTTGCGATCGGGTCCCCCTTTTCCTTCGATCAAGATGAGGTAGCGGGCTAATCCGAGGCTACCAGTTCCGGCGATGCGGGCGGCAATGTCGAGAATGGTGAAGAACTCCGGGTCTTCAGTGTGGCTGTTCTGCCAGGGTTTGAGCAGGTCGCGAATCGGTTGTTGTTGGGCTTCGGGGAGGAGGATGGATTTGCCCTCGATTGCCTTGAGCTGGCGACGTTTGCCATCTTTGACGGTGCGTTTGTCGAGGAAGGTGGGGCGATCGCGATCGGCGAGTCCTCTAATGGCGTCCTGGAGAAACCCTGTGGCGGTGGTGGCCGAGAGGGTTTTGGCTTTTTGGGTCAGGAGGGCGGTGAGGTAGCTGTCGAGGAAGAGGGTTTGAAGGTCGGACAGGTCGCTGGGGGTGAGCTCCAATTCTGAGGCAGCTAGGGTGAGGCTGGTGAGCCAACGGGCCAGGTCCCAACTGGCGGGGGCGAGGGCTCCTTCGTCGAAGTCGTTGATGTCGAAGTAGACGGTGCGATTGTCGCCCTTGTAGGTGCCGAAATTTTGCAGGTGGAGGTCGCCGCAGGACCAGACCAGCGGGGATTCGATCGGGGTTTCAAACTCGTAAAAGAGATGGCAGGTTCCGCGCAGGAAGCCGAAGGGGGAGGCAGCCATGGCGGCATATTTCAGGGCGATGCGATCGGATGGGTAATCACGGTTGAATTGGACAATCCGATCGAGGACAGAACGCGATACCATAGGTAATCTGGCCAAAGTACTACTCTAAACTGCTTTTATGTTTGACGCACTCTCCGATCGCTTAGAAGAAGCCTGGAAAAAACTCCGGGGCCAAGACAAGATCTCTGAGTCAAATATTAAGGATGCACTGAAGGAGGTGCGGCGGGCGTTGCTGGAGGCGGATGTCAATCTCCAGGTGATTAAGGATTTTATCGCGGAAGTTGAGACAAAGGCGATGGGCGCGGAGGTGATCTCTGGGGTGCGTCCGGATCAGCAGTTTATTGAAATCGTCTATGAGCAGTTGCTGGATGTGATGGGGGAGGCGAATGTGCCTCTGGCCAGCAATCCGACGAAGCCGACGATCGTCCTGATGGCAGGTCTGCAAGGGGCGGGTAAAACCACGGCGACGGCGAAGTTGGCGTTGGCGCTGCGGAAGGAGGATCGTAGCTGTCTGCTTGTGGCGACGGATGTCTATCGTCCGGCGGCGATCGACCAGCTCAATGCCCTGGGTAAGCAGATTGGGGTGCCCGTGTTCGATCTCGGGACCGATGCGAAGCCTGTGGAGATTGCCCGGCAGGGTGTGGAGCGGGCCAGGGCTGAGGGGGTTGACACAGTCATTATCGATACGGCGGGTCGTCTGCAAATCGATGAGACACTGATGGGGGAGCTGGCGGAGATTAAACGCACGGTCAACCCCGACGAAGTGCTGCTGGTGATCGATGCGATGATCGGTCAGGAGGCGGCGAATCTGACGCGGACGTTCCATGAGCAGATTGGGTTGACGGGGGCGATTCTGACCAAGTTGGATGGGGATACCAGAGGCGGGGCGGCGCTTTCGGTGCGGAAGATTTCGGGGCAGCCGATTAAGTTTGTGGGTGTGGGGGAGAAGGTGGAGGCGTTGCAGCCGTTTTATCCCGATCGGATGGCGTCGCGGATTTTGGGGATGGGGGATGTGTTGACCCTGGTTGAGAAGGCGCGGGAGGAGATCGATCTTTCGGATGCGGAGGAGTTGCAGGAGAAGATTCTGGAGGCGCGGTTTGACTTCTCAGATTTTCTGAAGCAAATGCGGATGCTGAAGAATATGGGATCGCTGACCGGGATCATGAAGCTGATTCCGGGGATGGGGAAGATGATCGATGATGAGAAGATGAAGGAGGGGGAGAAGCAGCTCAAAAAGCGGAGATTATGATTGGGTCGATGACGATGGAGGAACGCAAGGATCCGGATCTGTTGGCTTCGTCGAATAGTCGGCGGAAGCGGATTGCGAAGGGGTCGGGTTGTTCGGAGAAGGATGTGTCGGAGCTGGTGGGGAATTTCCAGAAGATGCGGAATATGATGCAGATGATGGGCCAGGGGGGGGCATTCCTGGCATGGGCGGCATGGGTGGATTCCCTGGCATGGGTGGATTCCCTGGCATGGGTGGTCCTGGCGGTATGGGTGGGATGCCTCAGCAGCGGCCTGGTTGGAGAGGTGGGCCTGCGCAACCGCAGAAGAAGAAAAAAGATAAGAAAAAGAAGGGGTTTGGGAGTTTGTAAGACGTTCCGTAGGGGCGCGTTGCACGCGCCCGCTATATTTGCGTCAAACGATAATTAGAGTGGATGCGATCGCCATTTTGGACTTTACTGGCAATTGTCCATCAAGCCAGAATGATTTGGCCCAGCCGATCGAGAATCTGCACCAAGTTCATACCGTCGAAGTGCCATGACATTCAGAGGGTTTTCATCGCCTCGACGATCGCCCCCGATATAAAAGGCAAAATCTCTTCATTCTTATTGTGCTCCCGACCTTCCGTAAACACCGTTAGCAGGTAGGGTTTTACATCAGGGATTTCGATGTAGGCAGTGTCATGGCGGGTCCAGCTCGTGTAGCCAGCCTTGGACCAGAGTTTGGCAGTTTGGGGCAAACCTGCGCCGAGGAATCCTGTGACTTGGTTTTCGGGGTCGGCTTGGAGAATGGTAGGGGCGATCGATCGCGCCAATACATCCATCATGGCTTGAGACCTGGCTGGGGTGACTGCAATCCCGCCGAGGATGCTGTGGAGGAGGCGGGTGGTGGCGTCGGTGGTCAGCATGTTGCGGTTTTCGAGATTTTCACCGTAGAAGGCGCGTTCGCGTCCGTAGGGGCCGTCGCCCCAGGTTTTTTGGCAGCAGTTGATGGTGGCGAGTTCCTCCCATTTGAGGGACTGGAAGTAGCGGTTGATGATGGTGCGCTGTTG
This sequence comes from Alkalinema sp. RU_4_3, assembly GCA_012031975.1. GTDB lineage: Bacteria > Cyanobacteriota > Cyanobacteriia > Leptolyngbyales > Leptolyngbyaceae > JAAUSA01. The sequence continues at coordinate 21,114 of JAAUSA010000023.1, forward strand.
TTTCCAAGTGGCGAAGGGGCCGGGGGGGAGTTCGGGGCCGCTGGTGGTGCCGGTCAGCATGTCGATGACGAGTCCTGTGCCGTCGTTGCTCGATTCGGTGATCATGTCTCGCATGGCGCGATCGAGTTCCGCACTCTCAGGCATCATGCCGCTTTCTAACCATTCGTGGGCGGCGACGAGGTAGAAGAGTTGACGATGCTGGCGGGGTAGATGTTTTCGAGGCCGCGATAGCTGAAACCACGCGGGCTCTGTTTCCAAAATTCTTCGGCGCTGAGGGCTCCGCCTGTGTTGACTAGGCATGGTGGCTCGTAGACGATCCAGGTTAGGGCGATCGCGTTTTTTGCCAGTTCTGGGAAGCGCTGCCAGGTGTCGGCGAGTACGCTGGTGGCCAGGGTTTGCAGTTGGGAATCAGCACGAAAAAACGGCATAGATCAATCGAAGTAGGTCGGTTCAATTATTCTATGCCGCTATGGGTGTTTCCTACGGGAGGGGGTCCTCAAAGGGGAGAGGTTCGGGGGGGCGGGCGATCGGTCTCGGGCTACTGCTATTGAACCAGTCCACCTTGCGGGTCAGGAACATCACGACCGAGAGGAAGCCGAAGAGGCCGATCGATCCCAGCAACAAGGAGTAGTCCTGACTGGCCAAAACCACGTACAGGTAGCTGTAGAGCGAAACCTGCATGATGCCGACGATGCTGCCGCGCCGCTTGGCCTGGAGGACAGACATGGTATAAGTTGTGATCATGATCACAACTGCAACACTGGCAACGGCGTAGGCCGTATGGAAGCCAAGGTGCTCAGAAAGCGCCAACTGCAACAGGTAGAACAGGCACATGGCGACGCCGACCATCATGTATTGCAGGGGGTGAACCCGCAGTTTGGCCACGACTTCAAACAGCCAAAGTACGGCGAAGGTCAGGACCAGGAAGAGGAAGTTGTACTTGATGCTGCGTTCGGCGAGGCGATAGTTGTCCGTGGGGGAGAGCAGATCGACACCAAACCGGGTGTCGTAGATGGTGCGCTCGTTGACGGGGGCATCGACGTTCCACTGTTGGGGGAAGTTGCGGCCCAGGAAGGAAACGTCCCAGCTTGCTTCAAAGCCGCTCTTGGTCACCTTGGGTTTTTCGGGGAGCCAGCCGCCTTGGAAGCTGGGGTTGGCCCAGTTGGAGGTGAGGTTGACTTTGGTGAATTTGCCCATGGGGACGAAGGAGAGCTGTTCGCTGCCGCGTACCTCTAGGGGGAGTTTGAAGGTAAAGGTCTTGGCCTCCATGCGATCTTTGAGCAGGACGTGGATGCCTGTGTTGGGGGAAAGTTTGGCTGGGGGCTGGATGGTTTTGCCGGAGCCATAGGTGCGATCGTTGTAGATCGGTGAGCTGGGCATATTGAAGTCCCCCTCGTTGGAGGGTGTATGGAGTTTGCCGAGACCTGGTTCGAAGAGGATCGCGGTGCCGTTCCAGTCGAGTTGGACTTGGTTGGTGATCGCGCGGGTGTCGGCGACTTGGACGCTGAGTTCGGCTTTGTTCCAGAGGATGTCTTCGGGTTTGATGCCCCAGTTGCTTAGATCGGGGCGATCGAATTGCCCTGAAATTTCGAGTTTGCTGGTGTAGACCGGGATGTCGAAGATGCCGCGATGGCGCATCTGACTGTCCATGGTGCCGGAGATCTGGAGCTGCTCGGGCAGGAAGGTCGCTTTCTGGGTGGTGGTGACGACTTTGTCATCTTTGCCCACCCGTCGAAGGTAGGGCACGATTAGGCGCGGCCCCACGATGGTCTGGGCGGATCCCCATTTGCCTGTGACTTCGGTGACGGCTTGTTCGCGGATGTTTTGGCGCTCGTTGATCAGGCCGTACATCATGAAGGTGGGGATCTGTAGCAGCAGCACAAGGAAGCCGACTACAAACAGTTTTAAAAACTGCGAGTTGCGTACCTGCTCGAAGACGGCGGGTGGGGAGGACGATGATGTCATAGAGGTTTGTTACCAGGTATCCAGTTGGGTAGGGTCTTCAAGTTCATACCCAGGAATTCCGGAAACCTATGCGATCTGTTACTCAAGTTCATCCCCTGGCATTGGCAATGATTGTCCCGTTAGTTGAACGCCCTAGGGTAAATTGAGCGTGTGTTTCAGGGCGGGATCGACATCCGTTGTGGGTACTGTGCCAATCACTCGATACAAGGCTGATATGGTGATTGTGGCCAAATTGTCAGTCATCACTACTGAGTCAGACAGTAGGCCAGACTGCTTACCTACGGGAGAATTCAGCCGAATGGTGACACGACTGGGGTGCCCCGAGCGAAACATTTGGCTGGTGATCATCGCGACAATAATCTGGGGGAGTCCTGTCTGGAGATCGTTGGCTTGGATGACTAGGGCTGGGCGGGTTTTGGCGGTGGTGAGGTCGGCATTTGGGAAGTTGACGAGTACCACGTCGCCGCGTCTAAAGGTTGGCTTTGGCGGCATCGTAGTTGTCATAAATACTCATTTCGGGGCTGTTCCAATCTTCTGAGAAGGTGGCGAGACTGGTGCGCAGAATCTCGGCTTGTTCGAGGTCAATGCCCTGAGAGGCTAAATCGATCGTGTTTGGCTCGATAAAGGTCACGATCACCCGCGCTCCTTCCCGCGCGTCGCTGGAAGGCTCCGTCAGTTCGATATGACCGTTGCGATAAATACCTTCAACGCTGGTTAACATTTTGCCTCCTGGGATTGCGGCGACCTCATAGGTGTCATTTTAGCTCAGAGGCGCGATCGCGCACCTCAGTAGATCGAGCCCCAACCCGATCGACCCCAAGGCTATCCCTTCGCCTGCCCCACGATGAGCGCGATCGGCCTTTAACCCAGGACAATGATTACCCTAATTTCTTCAATGCCTATTTCCCTATAGTAAAAGTTGGCATTTCAGGAGAAATCGGCGCTTCTTTAGCAATTTTGCAAGCCAGGGAAATCATCCTTACAACAGAATGCAAGCAATATTCAAGCGCATCAGGAGCAGATTCATCATCTTGCTTAGAAGCTTCAATCCATTCAGAAGTCGTCTCAAATGGAGAGCCTTTTGAACGAATTTTCTTTACTGCGAAAGGATCAGATGGTATTGGGAAATAGATTGAAGGTAGATTTTCTAAGCTGCTATCAGGAAGAAACCTCCTGATGATAAATCCACGGCCTGTTGCCTGCCCCAAAGGCACGTAGTGAACAACTAAATCCCGGTAAGCAGATAACTTTGCTAACCACCCCTCCTCAGCTTCGTCGGTTATTCTATAAATCTCAGAAGCTATTGAGATATCCACAATTCCATCTTTACCTATTTGTTTTCTCAAGGATGTCATTAATCGAATTCGATTATCCGGATTTAGAGAATTTTTGAGTACAAAATTTGCAACGAATTCAGCCAAATAATCTCGAAGAGTACATAACTCTCGCAAAAGATCATGAGTTTCTAAATAGATAGAAAACGAGTTAAGCGTTTCAATTTTACCAGGAGAAAAATGCTGCTGCTCGCACAAAGACCAAAGCTCAACATTGTATGATTCAGATAATTTTCGGAGCCTTAGTTTACAAGCTCTTATCTCAAAAGAAATTCGACTACAAATATCCATTAATTCAACTTCCCCTGCCTTAAATGCAGCATTGGCTAAATAACTCCACTGACTCTCCAATTCTGCATTTTCTTGACCAGCGTGGAAGGGGTACCATGTAGGCGGGTAGTATCCCTGTGCCTGCTGAAGATTCTCATAGTAATCAATCCCTACAATTTTGAATCGCAATGAGGTTAAACTCAACGGCAAATCATGATATTTTTCTATCGAAAATGTGTGTATGGGGTTGTCGTTTTTGCCAAGAGGAATAATAACTTCTGCTCCTGGATTGTTAACGGCTCTCAGCCCACCTAATAAATGAACTATACGAGTAACATTGTGCCACGTTCCTTTAGTCATGCAAGTTCCTAAAAAAAATCGGAGATTTTGCTATTGTAGCTTTGCTCTAGATGATAGTAGAAGATTCTTGCCATTCCACCGAACCGTACTAGCGTCATTCAGGCAAAAAAGAAGGCTTGGAGTCCATGGACTCCAAGCCTTCTTCAAATCTGACAAGCTAACCTAAACCTAGGCAATACTCGCCATCTTCACATCATTGGTCGCGAGCAACTCTTGCCGTTCCTCCGCATCCACGGTTTCCTTCTCCATCAGCATCGCAGCCAACTTATCCAGCACCACGCGGTTTTCCACCAGGGTTTGCTTGCAACGACGGGTACGCTTGGTCAACCAAATTCTACACCTCATCATCGATCGCCGCCGCCGTTTCATCGGAGAAATCGCGCTCCGCTATGATGTCCCGACCCAGGAACATACTGCCCTGCGATCGACCCAACACCACAGGCCCAAGCCGATCGCTCACACCAAAGCGAGTCACCAAACGATTGATTCAGTACTACGCTGTCTCAGCCACCAAGACAGGAACCGCCGCCTCAACCCGCGAGAACCCATAGATCGTCTGCAACTGCCAACAGTCATCCTTCAGCGCCGATAGCTTCTCCATTGGATAGAGATGGCGATCGACCTGCACCTGTTGCAACCCATTCAAAGGATCCGCACCGCTGGCCACAATAAACACAATCTGGTCCACGGTACTCGCCTGGGCAAGACTCGTCAGGAAATGGTGGACAGCCTGGTGATGCTGGTGGGTTTTGTCGCAGTACCAGTCAGAGTTTTCGCCAAGGGTTTCCTCGGAGCCGAGATTGATAATCAGGGAGGCTGGACCTAGGACCGCATTGGCCACGGGTCTGGTTTCCTCCTGCAAAGTCAATCCCAAACTCTGGGCCATGAATCGAATCCGCTCCAGCCGCTCGTAACGCTCCGTCAGACTTTGTGGATCGTCACACCAGGAAAGGGCGATCGTGGCCAAGGCGCTGCGCATGAACAGGTGGCCCAGTTTCTCCGCCTTAGTCGTCAGGTAGACCGAATTGTGGGGGTTGGCTTCAATGAGCAGGGGGACGCGATCGATCAGTTCTAGACCATAGCCCTTCAATCCAGCGATCTTACGGGGATTGTTAGTAATCAAACGCACCTGACCGACCCCCAGGTCATTCAGAATCTGGGCACCCACGCCGTAGTCGCGCAGGTCGGCGGGAAACCCCAATCGTTCGTTGGCTTCCACCGTATCTAAACCCATATCCTGGAGGGAGTAGGCTCGGAGCTTGTTCACCAGCCCGATGCCACGGCCTTCCTGGCGCAGATAGACAATCACACCTTGGCCCGCATGTTCAATCATCTTCATGGCCGCCTGGAGCTGACCTCGGCAGTCACAGCGCAGGGATCCTAGGGCATCACCCGTCAGGCATTCCGAATGGACCCGCACCATAATCGGCTGGTGGGCAAACTCCTTAGGGTCGCCCTTGACGATCGCCACATGCTCCGTACCATCGAGCTGATTGCGATAGCCATAGATCTGAAAGGTACCAAACTGCGACGGCAGCTCCGCCACGGTCTCACGGGTGACGAAGCGCTCATGGCGCAGGCGATAGGTGATTAGGTCGGCAATGCTGATCAGTTTGAGATCATGGTCGCGGGCATATTCCACCAGTTCAGGCAGCCGGGACATTGAGCCATCGGGGTTTTGGATCTCGCAGATCACGCCTGCGGGGGCCAACCCAGCCAACACTGACAGATCCACCGCCGCTTCGGTATGGCCCGCCCGCTTCAGGACGCCGCCATCGCGGGCACGCAGGGGGAAAATATGGCCAGGGCGACGCAGATCGCTCGGTATGGTGTCTGCTGCCAGGACCAACTGGATGGTTTTCGATCGATCCTCCGCCGAGATGCCCGTGCTGACGCCATGCTTGGGGGAAGCGTCGATGCTGACGGTAAAGGCGGTTTGATTTGGATCAGTGTTATTACTGACCATCAAGGGAATATCAAGTTCATCTAGGCGCTCACCTGTCATCGCAAGACAGATCAGGCCTCGGGCATGGACGGCCATAAAGTTAATCATCTCGGGCGTGGCAAACTCCGCTGCGCAGATCAGATCGCCTTCATTTTCGCGATTCTCATCATCCACAACGACGATCGCCTTTCCAGCCTTCAAGTCAGCAAGGGCTTCCTCAATGGGGTCAAAGGTGAGCGGTGAGCTAAAACCGGGGTGGCAAATCTGAGTGAGAAGTTCAAAGCGGAACACCAGTTAAGTTTTGTTAGGCTTTATCAAATTATTCTAAGCTTATTCACGGATGGTTGGTTGGTATCAGGAAGAACCTGAGATCGCCGGGACATCCGGAGGAAGCTGCTGTCGATCGCGAGGTTTAGAGAATATAAAGATTAGTAGATGTAGCACCCGAACCCTGTTTTTTCTTCGCGTCAATCTACACCAGGATAGATGACAGGAACGAAAAAATAAAGCTACTCGCTCTTTCTCAGGAGAAAAGTCGTCGCACCGAATCAAGACATTGGGCATTACAATGCAGCAATCTCTATTGAGGTCGAGCGTAAGTAATGGGTGATGCAGGGCGGGTTCCAGTCGGTATTGTGGGGGCTTCAGGCTACGGCGGCGTGCAGTTGGTCCGTCTGTTGCAGGATCATCCCCTCCTTGAGGTGGTTTACCTCGGGGGCGACAGTAGTGCGGGGAAGGACTATGTGGATGTCTACCCCCATCTGATCGGTGCTGTCAATCTTAAGGTTGAGCCGATTGATGTGGATGTGATCGCCGATCGCTGCCGAGTGGTGTTTTTGGGACTGCCCAATGCCTTGGCCTGCGATATGGCACCAAAACTCTTGGAGCGGGGCTGTAAAGTACTGGACCTTTCGGCGGACTACCGTCTGAAGGATATGGCGGTCTATAAGCAGTTCTATAGCTCGGATCTCAAGGGGAAGGTGCGATCGGACGGCGATGTATTGGAAACCGCCGTCTATGGCCTGCCGGAACTGTATCGTGAGCAGCTCAGAGAGGCTAATCTTGTGGGCTGTCCAGGCTGCTATCCGACAGCGAGTCTGCTGGCCCTGGCGCCTTTGTTCAAGCAGGGCTTAATTGAGACGGATACGGCGATCATTGATGCGAAGTCAGGGACGTCGGGGGGAGGCCGCCAGGGGAAGGTCGGCATGTTGCTGGCTGAGGCGGATAACGCGATCGCCCCCTATGGCTTGGTGCGTCACCGCCATACGCCGGAAATTGAGCAGGTCTGTTCGGATCTGTCGGGCCGGGAGGTGCAGGTGCAGTTCACGCCGCATTTGGTGCCGATGGTGCGGGGGATTTTGGCGACGGTCTATGCGAAGCTGCGGGATCCGGGGCTGGTGCGGGATGATCTGTATACGATCTACAACGCCTTCTATCGGAATAATCCCTGGATTAGGATGCTGGAGCCGGGCGTTTATCCGGCGACGAAGTGGGCCTACGGTACGAATCTTTGCTTCATCAGTGTGGAGGTTGATCCGAGGACCGATCGCGTGATCGTCATGTCGGTGATTGACAACCTGATGAAGGGTCAGGCGAGCCAGGCGGTGCAGTGTCTGAATCTGATGATGGGTTGGGATGAGACCTTGGGTCTGCCGAAGGTGGCGTTTTATCCCTAATCGAAACCCCTTAGCCCCCTCGAAACAGGCGATCGTGTTGTGCGTCGTAGAGTTTTGAGGGGGTGATTGTTTGGGTGGAGGTTTCGCCCTGGTAGATCTTGGGAACGGTGGGAAGGACGAGGGCCGGGCTGACCAGGTAAAGAACGGTGCGGGTGAGGCCGTGGGTTTGGCTGGTGGTGGCGAGATTGCTGAGGGGCACAAGCCAGATTTGTTCGTCGGGCCAGCCGAGGCGATAGCAGATGGCGACCGGGGTGGTGGGTGGATAATGTTGGAGGAGCTCGGTTTCGGCGGTGGTGATGTTTTTGGCGGACAGGTAGAGGGCGAGGCTTGCTTGGTGAGCGGCGAGGCTGGCGAGTTCCTGGGGTTGGGGCAGGGCGATGCGGCCACTCATGCGGGTGAGGATGATGGTTTGAATTTGCTGGGGCAGGGTGAGTTCGACCCGCAGGCGGGCGGCGGCGAGCTGGTAGGCGCTGACGCCGGGGATGACTTCAAAGGGGATGTTGGCGGCTAGGAGACCCATCATCTGTTCTTGAATCGCGCCGTAGAGACTTGGATCCCCGTCGTGGAGGCGGGCGACAGTATGGCCTGAGCGGGTGCGATCGATGATGATCGCCAGAATTTCTTCTAGGGTTTTGTCTGCGCTGCCAATGATTTCGACGCCTGGATCGATGTCGGCGAGCATTTCGGGGGGGATCAGGGAGTCGGTGTAGAGGATGACCGTGGCTTGGTGGAGGCGGCGGTAGCCGAGGCGGGTGATCAGTTCGGGATCGCCGGGTCCGGCGCCGATGATGTAGACGGTGGGTGGGGTATGGGTGGTCATCTTGGGGAAACTGTCCGGATTAGGGCCTGCGTTCTGAGTATAGGGAAGTGGTAGATGCACCCTGACTTACCCCCCAGAATTAAACCTCTGGGGTTTATTTTTTTAAAGCAGGGGTTGATGTTCAAACAGAAATTTCAAATTCCTCCGGATTGCACCCAGGATTCCGAGTATGGGGAAGTGGTAGATGCACCCTGACTTACCCCCGGAAATTAAAACCTTCTGGGGTTTATTTTTTTAAAGGGCCTGGAACTGGGTTAATTCTAGTCTGGCTGACTAGAATTGGAACGCCGACCGAATCTCATTCAGGACTGATTGAAATGTTTCATTTTTGCCGATCGCGCGCCCTTCCATTGCTGACAATCGCCCTAATTGCTGGCCCCACTGCTGCCTGGGCTGAGGTCAAACCCACCACCACACCACCGATCGTCCCCAGCGATAGCCAACAAAAAGCCCCTGCGCCAACAATCGCCACCGATCGCCCAGGCTTCAAACTCATCAGCACCGGATCCAATCCCAGCCAAACCCTACGTTACCAGCCCACCGTCGGCAGTCGCCAGGTCCTCACGGGCAAACTCAGCCTCACTGCCCAGGTCAGCGCCCTTGGCAATCCCCTGACGCAGCCCCAACTGCCCGACGTGGCGCTCCAGCTCGAAACCACGGTCAAACAGGTGGCGGCAAACGGCGATATCACCTATCAGTTGAAATATACCAAGGTCGATGCCGAGGGCAACTTGACGGGCACGGCGGCTAAAATTCGCGATCGCCTCAAGAGCACCCTCGAAGGGGCCACGGGCGACTTTGTCATGGATAGCCAGGGGGGCCGCAAATCCGGCAGTATCAAGCTGCCGAACCCCAAGGACGAGGTGGACCAAACCCTGGTCAACCAGCTCACCCAGTCCCTGGACACACTCAACGTGCCGCTGCCGACGGAGAAGGTGGGGATCAATAGTGAGTGGCAGAGTACGACGGTGATCCCGGTGCGCGATCGCACGGGCAAGGAACAAACCCGCCTGACCCAGATCGCCACCTACAAGCTGGTCGATCTCAAGGATGGGATGGCCAATGTGACGGTGGCTTTGCAGCAGACGGGGGATATTTCAGGAATCGCGATTCCGACGATCGGTGGTCTGAAGGTTCAGCTCAAGGGGTTCCAGTCCGATGGCTCGGGGCAGATGGGCCTATCGCTGAAGCAGGTGATGCCCAGCAAGGTGGATTTGAGTCTGAAGACCAATGTGCAGGTTGAGACGGCGCCGGGGAGTGGGCCGTTGCCTATTGCGATCGCGTTGGATGCGAATAGTACGGCGTTGTTGCGCCTGAGTGATGGTGGCCTGATCAAAGCGGCAAAATAGTTAAGAATCCGCCATCAGAGTCCTGTAGGGACGGCCCGACTAGCCCGCAATTCATTCGCGGGCGTTTAGGCAGCAATGATTAGAGCCCAAATCGCGAGGTGATCTGATTGCCGCGCACAGGGCCTGCGAATGAATTGCAGGCTAATCAAACACCGTCCCTACAGGACTCCGATCCCTCGTCGTTCAAGCCCAAACCCTTACTTCAAGCCCAACTCCTGGATCTTGGCATTCACGGCCTTCATCGTGTCAGGATTGCCCATCTGACTCTGGTACTTATTGAACTCATCCTTCGACAGGCCATGCTTCTTCACAGCGGCCCCCGCAAACCGAGCAAACTCACTGCAGACACCCTGGACTTGCCCCCGCACGCCTTCGCCCACTTGGCCTAGGTTGCTACAGACATTTCCAGGCACATTGCCGCCCGTACTTTCCTTGACCTGACGCATCATCTGACGGCGCTGCTTCTCAATCTCAAACGCCGCCCGCACATAGCGCGTAAACCCATCTTCCGACTGGGCCAACGCGGTGCCAGAGGGCTGCGATAGCACCGTCGGCATCACCAAAGTCGTCGCCATCGTGCCGAGAGAAAGACTGCCCAGCAGCAGAACGCGAGCAGCGGAACCGGTAAAAATGGACTTCGATCGAAAAGCAGCGTTCATCATAGGAGATGTGACATTCCAAAAACTTGCACAGTACGTAACCTTATTTATTGAGAACTATTCTAGAGGCGATAAGTTCCTGGGAAAAGGGAGAACTTTCGGAACTCCGCCGCAACCATTGATACTTATCTTCTACGGAGGGATTTAACTAGCGCCGCCGTGTTTTAAACAACTGGCATAGCTCGATCACCTTCGTTTGCAAAGCTGCAACCTCTTCTAATCCTTGACGCTTCAGGCCAAATTCGAGTTCCAACAAGAGGGGTAGGGCTTTCTGGAACTGAATGGTGGAGAAAGCCGACAGTTCCTGGCGCAGGAAGTACAACTGCTTGGGATTGCCCAGATCTGCGGCCTTGGCGATCGCACTATCATCCCGTTCTCCGGCATCCAGCATGGCCTTAATCCACAGACGCTGGCGAAACTGTCCGATCAGTGTAGCGACAATTCGCAGGGCTGGCTCATTTTGACTGAGTAAATCCGCCACGAGTTCCAGGGATTGGCCTGTGTCGCCCTGGCGGATCGCGGCGGCTAGCTTCAGGGAGCTTTGGGAGGTGGCGGTGACTAGGGGGGCGATCGCGTCAGCGGTCAGCGGGGTTTTGGTATCGATCGCAAACAGCCGGATTTTCTCCAGTTCGTTATGGAGTTGGCGGGTATTGTTGCCGACGGCTTCGACTAGGAGATCGATTGCCCCCGCATCCAGTTTGACCCCGATTTCCTGGGCGGTTTGGCGGACTTGCTGGGCTATTTGGTCGGTTTTCCAGGGGGGGATGGGGCTGAATTCGCGGACCTGGGCCTGCTTTTGGAGGAGTTTGGTCACCTTGAGGCGGCCGTCGGGTTTGCTGGTACTGGTCAATAGGAGGGTGGTGTGGTCGGGGATGATGGGGAGGGTGCGATCGAGTTCTGCTAGCAGTTCGTCGGAGCAGCGGCTGGTCAAGTGGGTGTTCATTAGCCAAACCAAGCGTGAGCCCAGGCCGAAGGGGGGCGTTAGGGATTGGTTGAGGGCCTGGATGACGCCTGTGTCGCCTGTGTCGCCGCTGATGCGATCGAAGTTGAAGCTGGCCCAGTCTGGGTCTAGGGTCTTTTCCTGCAACAGTTTGACTGCCTGTTGGAGGGCGAAGTCGTCTTCACCCCAGTAGAAATGAATCGCCATGGTTGATGTTTTGTTGGGGTTGGCGGTTTTTTGGGGTTGGGTGGGTGGTGGCTCAAGTCAAGGGCGCGAACATCGCGCCCCTACGGGGAATTGCCACAATACCCTATCACTCTTCCTTCTTCTCTCTTCCTTCTTCATTCTTCTAACTGTCTGCCCCGCCAGGTCCAACCCCAGCCTGTCTCGGTTTTTAAGACGGAGGCGATCGCCATCCCCGCCACTAAAATCCCCCCCAATCCCTGTAACCACCAATATTTTGTCTGGCTGTCCAGGGCTAAGGCGATGGAATGGCGCATTTGATAATGTAAACCCCAGGCTCCAACCATGAGAGCCAGCAAACCCAAATCCGTCCCGGTCCAATGGGGTGCATGGAACGCAAGGGCGATCGCGACGCCCCCCGGTACGGAATACAACAGCAGCATCAGCCCTCCTAGCAATACCATCATTGCCACACTGCGATTGGCCCCAACATAGAGAACCTTCGTCCAGCCCTCCCAAAGGGCCGACCAATTTTGATACATCCGCAGCCGCGCAATCTTCGCGCCTAGCCAATATTGGGAGTTAAACCCCGCCTGCTTCACCAAGCGGGCCAGGGCCACATCTTCGGCAACGCGATCGCCCACGCCTCGGTGGCGCCGATGGCTTCGTAGACCGATCGCCGGAAGGCCATGATCGGCCCCGCTGCGTAGGCGGTTTTGTTCCTGGGGTTGCGCATGGCGTCGGAGTTCAGGGAGACCAGCAAATTCATAAAAATTAGGGGCTGCACTAGCCATTCCACTAGGGAGCCACAGACTAAGGCCGGAATGCAGTTGAGAAAATCGACGTGCTGCTGGGTCATGGTGTTGAGCAGCGTTTCAAAGGCTCCCCGGCAAATTTGCACGTCCGCATCAATGAACAATAGGAAATCCCCAGGACTGGCTTGCTCCACCCCCTGAACGCAGGCCCAGTTTTTCCCTGCCAGTGCTCGCCTTGGGGTCGGGCAGTCCGGCGATCAGGTGGAGTCTTGGATCTTGGCGATCGCGCGCCATACCCTGCAAAATCGCCCAGGTTTGATCGTTGGATCGATCGTCCACCACCCACAGCCCAAACTGCTGAGCCGTCATTTCGGTACTATCCAAAATCGACGCCACACAGGCGGCGATATTATCCGCTTCGTTGTAGGCCGGGACAATTACGCTGAGGGTTTGGTCAGAGCGTTGAGTATTTGTCTGAAACTGGGGGAGGGCGGCGATCGCCCGCCGCAATACCCAGAAATAACCCACTAAACTCGCCAAGGAACACAATAGCCAAACCAGCATAGGAACTCCGTTAGAATTGCAGCTCTTTCTGTCCGTCCCTAAAGCGTACTGCGCGAACCTGGAGCGAGGGGTTGCCCGTTAAGGTTTTCTCCATACTGCCGAAGAATTCGAGCTGCTCGCAGGCGGATAGGGCACTGAAGGGCCGCTTCGCATCGGTGGGGAGCCGCAGATCCACGGTGGCGGTGCCGTTTTCCACCTGGACGCGGTAGTTGACCACGCGGAAATCGGGGGAATTGCTATTGGCGATCACCTGGCCCACCGCCGCATTGGCATCCACAGGCCCAGGCATTTCCACCTTCTGGGGAACCAGGCCGTTGCATTGGGCATCGGCTTTGTAGATGTTGAGGGATTTGGCGCTGTTGGCCGTCGCG
>JAAUSA010000024.1 GCA_012031975.1 Alkalinema sp. RU_4_3
AGCGCGCAGACGAAGGCGGGGGATATCGAGCTAAGGGGTGTGCACACGCCGGTGACTGCTTCGACGAGTGCGGGGGATATCCACGCGCGGATCGCGGGGCCGGGGCAGGGGACGCTGGTGGCGCGGACGGCGGTGGGCGATGTGCGCGTGAACGGGAAGGAGTACGAAGGGAAGCTGGCTGAGATCACGCTCGGCGAAGGGTCCGAGATCTCGCGGCTGGAGTCGTCGGTGGGCGATGTGCGGGTGACGGCACCGGGCGGGTGAGGCGGCGCGGGCGGCGCAGGCGTTCCAGACGGAACGCAGAAGACCCGCGGGCCCTTTAAATGGGTTGACGTGCGAGGCCGATGGTGCACCTTGCCTGCACTATGGGAAGAATTGCACGCAACATCCTGCCGGACCTGGAAAAGTGTGGCTCAGAGAGCCGTCCCGAGAACAAGCGTCGCCACGGGCGATTGGTTGTTCAGGAGACGGGGGTGCTCGATCGCTGGACGTTGACGCCGTTGCCGTTGCCGGAGTTGCAATTGGAGGCGACGCGGTTTGAGTCGGATAAGGCGGCGGTGCGGGATGTGCATTTCCTGGCGTTGCAGGAGAGTCCGGATGTGGAGGCGTTTGCGGGGTTTTGGATGTTGCGGGATGTGTCGCTGATGTAGGGGGGAGGGCGTATCGATCCTATTTTGCTGTCTCTAAGCCCAACTGCTCAATCTCAGCCGTAGAAAATCCTGTGACTTTGGCGATGAATGCGATCGTCGCACCTTCTCGGAGCATATTCTTGGCGATCGCTATTGCTGTCGCCTTTGCGCCTTTGGCTTCACCTTTTGCGAGGGTCTCCTCATGCCATTTTTCGTAGGCGGGGGATAAGTTCATGATGGCCTCCTTGATGTCCTTTGTCTTATTTTGCCGCAATTTGAGGTTGATCTGCAAGATCGAAATATGTCTCAGGGTTTCCTGACGGTAAGGATGGTCTTGGGGAAGGTTTGTCAGCTCTTTGATTGCCTCAGCTTGAACAGATCCTTTGCCCAGGAGCCGAAGCAAGATTGTATCGGGGGTCTTGGGTAACTCGTGGATGGCGATCACGCCTGTCCGTTCGGCAATGCAGCGAAAATAGATGCCAGGCCCCCAGGTTGGGTCGGTTTCAACGTTGAAGTTGTCTTTCAATGTCTTGGAGAAGGTGGGTGTGATAATCCAAAGTCTGGGATAGTCTGCCTTTGGAAAACGTTGTTTGTTTTTCTTTGCGGTGGCAATGAGTTCATGCTCCAGGGAAAAGCGTTTGTTGCCACAGTTGGAGACCTCATACTCTGGTACAGGACTACGGAATGCTTCAATGGCACAGGGTTGAGCCATATTCCTTCAGGCACAGCTCAATGAATGGTCTCAGCTCTAGCGGTTATCAGATTATTCCTCCAGAAATACCTGAATTGAGTTGTTAGGTCCAATGATTATCCTAACTGCTGTAGACAAACCCTTTGGGTTTGGGGATACAAAGGGCTCACCCTCCAATGGAAACCCAACTCGATCGAGTAGAACCATCGATTCTTTGGTTAAGGGCGACAATGTTTTCATTGTTCCGTCTGGTGCAATTTCTACACGATATTCTAGACTGCTTTTCAGTTCCTCTGGGGGGTTCCAGTTTCTGGATAGGAATTGTTGTACTTCGCTTGTCTGGGATAATCGATCGACTGCGATTGGCTTACCGCTGTTCCCATAGCCGAGTTTTGATAGGGACTCCGCTGCGGCTCCGCTGACGCGGGATGATGGATCTTTGAGCAGCGGAATTAAATCGGGAATTGAGGCTTTTGCCTTGTTGCCCACGCTTCCAAGCGATGTTGCGGCTTGCGATCGAACCAACGGATTTTTATCCTTAAGTGAAGCAACCAAAAATGGAATGGCCCATGCCGAAGATTCTCCATTTTCACCCAAAGCAAATACGATATTGAATCGGACAACCACTTCAGGATCTTGGAGGAGCGGCATGAGCAGTGGAAGGATCGATTTTTTAGGTGCGTCCATTCCCATCAGAGTATGTGCTGTCATGAATCGGGTCTCAAAATCTCGATCTTTAAGTAGGGGAATAAGGTGTGGGACAGCTGACTCACCAATCTGGCTCAACATATAAGCAACGTTTCCCTGCCCTGAAAAGTTCACGTCTCTCAACAGGGGAATCAGAGATAGAATAATAGACTTTTCTAACTTGGCCCTAGTTCCATCAAACCCTGTTTCTAGATATTGATACCCAAGTGTTTCTACTGCACTTATCCGAACTTCTGAATTGGAGTCTTGGAGCAAATTTATCACAGCAGGAACTATAATTTCTGTTGAATCTCTTATATCGCCTAAAGCCTTTACAGAGAGCATTCGAATGTCTGCATCGGGATTCTGTAATAAAGGTAGTAAGGATTGAATAGCAGGTCTACCGATCGCTCCCATTGCCGAAGCTGCGTTCGAGCGAACATCCTTGTCTTGATCCTTAAAACGCAAAACAAGGGCTGGTATTGTTAATTTCGCCGATTCTCTCATTTCGCCAAGTGTTAGAATCGCACTCGATCGCATAGTTCTATCTAGGTCTTGAAGTAAGGGCAGGAGTGAAGGAATTGCAAATTGCCCCATTGCCCCAATTGTCCTGATAGCAGACGCTCGTGCCTCCTCATCTGTATCTTTCAGCAAAGGAATGAGTGAGGGCAGTACAGATTTTGCTGGTTCTTTCATTTGACCAAAGGCTAGGGCCGTACTGACACGTACTCTGACATCTGGATCTTGAATTAGTGGAAGGAGGAAAGGAATTGCAGGCTTACCAATACGGCCAACGACTGCTGCTGCGGTCGATCGCACGTCCCTATCCTCAGCCTTAAAGAGAAGAATTAGGGAGGGAATGGCTGGTGCGGCTGATTCACGCATTCGACCAAATGCCTCTAACGCACTTCCCCGGACGAAGGCATTGGAACTTTTGAGGAGAGGAATGAGAAAGGGTATGGCTGGTGCGGCTGATTCTGGCATGTCGCTCAGTGCATCAGCTGCCTGTATTTGAATTTCAGGTTCAGGTTCCTGGAGTAGAGCGATGAGGACTGGAGCTGCTAACTCTGTTGACTCCCTCATTCTACTCAGTGCAGAAGCTGCATTCAGCCGTACGTATCGATCCGGAGATTGAAGCAGAGGGATGACAAACGGAAGCGCTGATTTGCCTATCCGACTAATACTAAAAACGGCCCATGATTGAACCTCCTTATTCTGATCTTTGAATAGTGCAAGCAGGTCTGGAATAGATGATTCTGCTGTTTCGCCTATATGCCCAAGTAATTCGGCTGCCTTCGATCGAACTACCGAACTAGGGTCTTTCAGCAACGGGATGAGAGCTGATATTGCTGGCTGTCCTTGTTTCCTGAGTTCCCCAGCGATGAAATAAAGCTCTCCCTTCTCAGCAGTCTTGACTTTCTGGATCAAGCGATCAACTGCTGCCGTTTGACTTTGCTGCTGTGTTGTTGTCTCCGATCGCACCACCCCAACAGTCCCCGCCACCTGGCTAAATGTCAGCAGCATCGTGGGTAGAAGATGGAGGAGCGATCGATTCTTCATAGGTCACTAGACAAACAACAGGTTTCCAACCATCTTGCCATAGCAAACCCGTTGAGGTCTAGGCCGTTTGCTATAATGCTTTGTATCGTTTTGTCTCATAGATCCTGGGCACTCATTTCTGCTCAAAGCAATCTCAGCTATACTGAGCACAGTTCCCTAGAGGCAGTCCACCATGGTCATGCTCCAGCTCCGGCAACTGGTTGTCCAGCCAGGACAGCGCATTTCGCTCCAAGATGTAGATTGGGCAGAGTTTGAGGCGATTTTGGAAGAGCTGGGCGATCGTCGTCCAAGCCGAATTGCCTACTTTGACAATCTTCTGGAGATTCGTATGCCCCTACCTAAACATGAGAAAGCCAAGGTGCTGATCGGGGACATGGTGAAGATCCTGCTTGAAGAACTGGACATTGATAATGAAGGTTTTGGTTCTAGTACGTTCAAACGCACTAAAATGGCCGCAGGGATTGAGCCCGATGATTGTTTTTATATTGAGCATGCGGTGCAAATGCGCGGAAAAGATAGGGTGGATTTGGCGATCGATCCCCCACCTGATTTGGCGATCGAAGTCGATGTGACTTCAGTGACAGGATTGGATGCCTATCAAGCCTTGGGTGTGCCGGAGCTGTGGCAGTTTGAAGAGGGGCAGTTGCGGATTAGCCTGTTGCAGAATGGGGTGTATCAGGACTCTGCTGTCAGTGCTCATTTTCCGCAGTTTGATATTGTGAGAATGGTCGAGGAGGCGATCGCCCAGGCCAAAATAGAGGGCCGTAGTCAGACGCTTAAAGGCTTTCGAAGAACTGTCCAAGGCTCGAAGTTCTGATATATTAAACTTTGATGGTGACAGTACAATTTAGTGATTATGGCTAAACGCAATAAGAAAAAATTGAATGCTCAACTGAACGACAATCCCCAGATTTTGTATCAAGCCTATGGAGTATTGCGAGGCCGATTGATTTGGACAGAAGATAATCTAGCTGGCCTAATACTGACAGATGACACAACAATCACAATTAGTGGTTGTAAGGCCGAGCTGATGCCATGGCTCAATCGCCGTCGGGCTCAACTGGAAACAGAATCACATCTATGGGGCGTCTATCCTCGTCAAGATAGCATGAACGAATTGCATCTGACATTGGCAACTCGCACCCTAGTTGCACCACCACTGGCTGAAGACAACTTTATTATTGCTGGTCGGGTTTCAGCGCCACCCAACGGTCAACACATTTTTGTGGAAATCTGCCGAAATCGGCTATCTCGTAACCAAGCCAACCGCAATAGTGAGCCGACAAGCTTTCATCTGACTATCAAGGGAAACCTTCTAATGGCCCATGTTGGTCAAATTTGGCGATTACAATGTGTGCGATCGGGCCTAAATATTCAGATGTATCAGGCTGATCATCTTCAGACCAGTGATATGCATTCCCCTGACTTTATTGAATTTCATCCGACAATTCTATAATGATCTGTTTGGAATCTCCTCAGAATTGCGGGGGATTTGGATATTAGCTCGGCAGAATGGATGTTCGCAGCACGATGGCATGAAATAGGTACAGGAATGCATTTATATCCTCAAGATCTTCAAACTTGACAATAACATAGACGAAATCGCGAAGATTAAAACTAGTCTCTTCGATCGACTGACGCCTCACGCGGCGAATTTCAAGCTTTCCGTCTCCAGAATTTAGTTCAATTTCGTTAGCGTTGATGCGTTTAATCTCTCCGGAAGGAAGAATAACGTTGATAAAACCTGAGCCAACCTCCAAGGCTGTTCCATAATCGGTTGAGAATCGAGTCACGCCAATCTGGGCTAACTCAGTTTGTGCCCTGTCTAGACGAATTTTCGTCCAAATTCTCTCGGCGGCTAAACCAAAAGAGTAGGAAGTGCTCTTCCCTTGCTCAGCCCATCCTTGAATTGTAAAGGGTTTTCTGCTTGTCTGATTATTCCAAGTCAAATCAAACGATAATCCTTGGTAAAGGTTATTTCTGTAGACCTGCGTCACCTTTTTGTACAGTCCACTTGTTTCTGAAAATCGTAGAATATTCCCTTCAAGCCCCTTACGAGTCTGCCAGTAGCGCGCAACTCCAAGTTCGCCTACATAGGAAGATTCTGGCCTTTCAAAGTATCGATCGCGAATTTGTACCCCAAAGAACCAAGATGTTAGTACGGCAAGCAGACCTCCACCAAGCCAGCTTAGACTTGCATCTGTCCCGATCGCATTAAAGATCAGATACCCCACAGTCATTGTCACCCCAGCCAAAAGGAGGAGCAAAAGAAAGCCTAGTATTCCCCAGTTTGATGGATTACTATCTGTCCCTGCGGCTGTGATCACCGCACCAATCTCCGGCGGCGGTGGTGCGAAGAAAACTGCATTGGGATGTAGTGGACTGCCACTATGATGGGTCACCTGTGCTGTCGGAATCCAAGCAGACTGGTAAGCTGTCGTCATAAACACCCTCTCCCAGAGGCATAAACGTTTTGGTTATAGCCAATACTCAGTAGATTGGTGTATAAACAATGCCAACCCTTGTGATTTGCGAAGCAAAACAGCTATTGTGCAATTTTGCCACAGCAATCCAAATATCGCTAGGCAGTTTTCCATCCATATTTGTATCGTTTTGTGTCAGAGGATGGGTAGGGCGATCGTCAAGGTCGTAGCCACTTTGGGTTCAGAGGTGAGGCCCAAGCTGCCTCGGTGGCTGTTTTCAACGATGTAGTGGCTGTTGGTTAGGCCGAGTCCTGTGCCGCTGCCCACGTCTTTGGTGGTGAAAAAGGGATCGAATACCTTATGTAGAATTTCTGGGGCAATACCCATGCCATTATCTGTGATGCTAATTGTCGTACGATCGCGCTCCTGAGTTGTCTTGATCACAATGCGAAAAACCTTGGTCTCGAATTCGGCTAGGCGATCGATGCCTTCGATGGCATTGGATAATAGATAGAAAAATACCTGGTTGAGCTGGGCTGGATAGCAGGTGAGGGGCTCAATCGTTCCATATTGGCGATCGAGGCTAATGGGCGATCGGTAGGGCGTGGTTTCTAACCGTTGGTTGAGGAGCGTTAGGGTATTGTCGAGGCTTTCGTGGATATCGGCGCGTTTGAGTTCAGCTTCGTCAAGGCGGACGAAGTTGCGGAAGGATGCGACGAGATCGCGGATGCGGGCGGACCCCGATTGCATAGAACTAATAATGCTGGGCATGTCCTCCTGGATAAATGCCAATTCCATGGTTTCCCGCTGTTCGGTAATCGATGCAGGGGGATTGGGCAGGGCCGCTTCGTACTGAGTGATTAATTCTAGGAGATCGGTGCTGTATTGAGCTAGGTAGCTCAGATTGGCATGGATGAAATTAATCGGATTGTTAATTTCATGGGCAAAGCCAGCACCGAGTTGGCCTAGGGAAGACATTTTTTCGGTATGGACTAGTTGGGCCTGGGTGCGTTTTAGATCCGCGATGCTGGCTTCAAGCTGCTGGCCTGTCTGGCGGAGACTCGCTTCGGACTCCTTACGCAGGGCGATCGCATCCAAGGTTTGCATATGGGTGGCAAAGAAGGCTTGGATGACATCCTGCAATTCATTATTGGTTTTATAGCTGCGGGATAGGAACTCGGGGCAGGGGGTTTCTTGGAGGATGGCGATGCCCGCTTGGCGGACGTCGGCCTGGAGACGGACGATCGGCTCAATGAGACGATGGTTAATAATCCAAATCATCAATCCCGTCACACTAATGGAAATCAATACCACCAAGCCCAAAACCCGCACTGAAAAAGCGATCAAATCATCCGAAATTTCCGTCGCATCATAGGACACCAGCAAATAGTAATTGCCATCCTGAAGCTTCACCTGCCGGGCCATGTCGTAGCGCCAGGGGTTTGTATAGTGGAGATTTTTGCCGAGCTGTTTGGCCTGGTCAAAGCTGAGGGGTTCGGCATTGCCAAAGGTTCCGACGGCCTGACCATTGTCTCGGTAGAGTTTACCCGCGATTAGGGGCGTGTTTTGTTTGAGCAGCGGCAAGGATTGGGCGAATTGGGTCGCGTTGGGTTGGGCGATCGCCAGCGTATCCACAGTCGCCACTGCCGTCATTTCTAATTCATCCAACTTCTCATATTTCCGCCGATAGGCCGAGGGCAAAAAGATCACGGCCTCCATGCCTAAGATGCCAAATAAAATCCAGACGCTGAGCTGGCGCGATAGTTTTGAACTCAGGCCAGTGAAGCGCGATCCGAATTGGGAAGATTTAGGTTGGGATAGCATAGCGGCTCAAGGGGAACGGAATCCTAGGGTCCATGGGTCTAGGATGCCCGATTCGATCGAGACAATCAGCAGAACTAAGCGATCTCCGTTGATTCAATCGAAGAATGGGGCAAGATTCACCCCATTCTCCAACAGCATTACGGCTTCTTGGAAGCACAGGGAGCTGCCTTAGAGGCGCAGGGAGCTGCTTTAGAGGCACAGGGTTTAGCCTTAGAAGCACAGGGAGCCGCTTTAGAGGCACAGGGGGCTGCCTTCTCCGTGGTTCCTGTCGTGGCACCGGGTTTGGCGGCGCAGGGATTGGCTCCGCAGCCCACGACTAGACCCATGCTGAGGGTCGCGGCGATCGCCATCTGAGAAATATATTGAACTCGCATTGGGGTTATGCTCCAAGAAGGTGAACAGGCAGCCTAGGAATTAGGCCCCATTTAGTATTACTCGGGAGGATGGCGATCGGATTAGTCTGGCCCAAGGGCATGGATCCAGCTGCGGTTTAACCCAGAGAACATCCAAACGTCATTCAACCTTGTATGTCAAACAGATAAACTATCAGCGGAGACAACCCATGCGGCCCCCCATTCTACTCCTCGGCCTCAGCCTGATCGGCCTCCTAACGGCCTGCCCTAAACCCGATGAAGTCAAGCAACAGGAGACAGCTTCTGTGATCACCCTGACCCAAGTGGGCTGCCAGTTCCTCGAAACCGAAACCCAAAACCAGCAGTTCAAACCCCAGCGAGCCGAGGACTGCCGGGGCCTCAATGCCAAAGCTGATCGCCGCCCAGGCTTCAAACCTCTCAAACTCAAGGCAGGCGACTACATCTTCCGCGTCACCAACCAAAACGTCCCCTACGAACTCGGCTTCTACCTGCGCGGCGAAGGCGTCAGCCAGGTCACCCTCCCCAAGGTCAGCGGCGGCGGCCTCACCCAGGGCCTCACCAAGGACTATCAGATCAGTCTCAAACCTGGAAAATATGTCTTTAGCTGTCCGCTCAACCCCACACCAGACTATCCTCTAATAGTGGAATAGCAGGAGCCCCATGACACAGGATTGGCTAGTGGACAATCGAGGCCAGGTAAGGCCCTTAGAAACCCAGGCAATGGCGGAACGCGAAACCCCCTATCGCCTCTATCGCTTCCTCACCGAAGTCGAAGACATCCTGGCTAATAATTCAAACCCCCAGGCCCAACTCCAGCAGATTGTCCCCCGCGTCCGCTACCTGCTGGACCATTCCCCCTGGATCGCCATGCCGATTTTCCCCAACCCCGACACTGGCTGGGAAGTCCTGATGCTCTACGACGAACCCGACTTTCCCCTGACCGTCCAAATCGTCGCCTGGGCCGCTGGCACCGTTTCCCCCATCCACAACCACGGCTGCTGGGGCCTCGTCGCCCTGCTCGACGGCCAGGAGCAGAACCAATTCTGGCAGCGATCCGAGGACCAGCTCGAAACCACGACTACACAATTGCTCAACCCCGGCGAAATCCTCACCTTCCTCCCCGACAGCATCCACCAAATCACGGCCCTCGGCGACCAGCCCACGATTAGCTTTAATCTCTATGGCGAGACCGACTATCAGCGGCGGTTTGAGTATGACCCCATCAGCCATCAAGCCGTGGTTTTTTAGTTCAGAAAAACAAGAACCGATAAATCCGATCGCTTCCATTGGCTGTATATAGAGTACAAACCTAGATCAGGAATGATTGCTCTATGATCATTTCCCCTTGAAAAGTTGTTTCATGGCCCAGAATCTGCAATGGACATATCTATGACGCAGCGGACAGAGCTCTCTGATCCAAAGCTGATCGAGGCCCTCCAACGTCACGATCGCAATGCCCTATCGGCAATCTACGATCGCTACAGTGGCCTCGTCTACAAGATCGCCCTGAAGATGCTCCACCAAGAGGAATCGGCGGCGGATTTGACCCAGGAAGTTTTTCTGGAACTGTGGAAACGGCCCGAACGGTATCAATCCGATCGGGGATCCATCGGCGTATTCCTGTCTGTGATGACGCGATCGCGTGCCCTCAACCGGATTCGAACCGCCAAATCCCAACAGAACCTTCTCCAACGGGCCGGACGCAATGCCATGACCGAATCCACTGCCAATCCCAATCTCGAACAGGCCACGCTCTCCGAACTCAGTTCCATGGTGACCCAAGCCCTACAGCAAATCCCCGAGGCCCAGCGGCAGGTTTTGGAGATGGCCTACTATGAGGGGCTTTCCCAGTCGGACATCACTGAAAAAACTGGGATTCCCCTGGGCACCGTTAAATCCCGCTCTCGACAAGGTTTACTCAAGCTTCGCGATCTTCTTAAAGACCTGGCATAACTCACATGAACCACGATATGGACAACAATCAAAACCCCTGGCCCGAACTTCTAGCAGGCTATGTGCTGGGCGATCTTTCCTCCGACGATATGATTCGGGTGCAGCAACACCTGGAAACCCATCCTGAGGCCGTCGAGGAAGTGCGGGCCTTGGAAATGGCCCTGGGTTTGCTGCCCTTGGGTCTGCCGTCCCAGCCTGTGCCGCCCTATATTAAGACGAATCTGTTTAAGCAGATCGATCCGATGGCTACAAGGGAGCCCCGGCGGCATTTTCGCTGGCAGGTGGCGATCGGAGGAATAGCAGCGGCAGCAATCGCCGCCCTAGGTGTCCAGAACTATCAGCTTCAGGCCCAGCTTCAGGGTACGCGGCAGGAGGTGGCGGGGTTGCGATCGAGTCAGGAGAAGTTGGCGACCAACCGCGATCTAGCTAGCCTGGTGGGGAATTTTTCCGGGCGACGGTTGGAGATGGCAGGCAGCGGGGTGGCGGCGGGGGCCAAGGGGGAGGTGTTTATTATGCCGGAGCAAAATCGGGCGGTGCTGGCGGTGGATCATCTGCCGTCGCCGCCGCCGGGGAAGGTCTATCATCTCTGGGCGATCGTCGAGGGCAGTAAGGTGGGCTGTATTCAGTTTGTGCCGGAGCGCGATGGCAAAGTGTTGATGCAGTTGCCCGCCGATCGTTGGTCTGGGGCGGCACAGGTGGCGGTGACGCTGGAGCCTGTGGTGAGTGAGGCGGTGCCGTCGGGGGATATGGTGATGGTGGGCGATCCGATTTGAGGGGGTGGAAGGTTGCAGAAATATTAGGACGCGGAATTCCGCGTCTTTTTTTGAAATTTATTTAATCCAATCCAACCTGGGGATTGTACCTATCTATAGAATCTCAAATATCAACAGCAACGCTGTAAAACAAATTGAGATTGCTGAATTAACCTCACTTCACCAGGATTAAATCATCATGACGAATCGTCGTATCTTTTTGATCGGCTCTATTTGTGCTGCAACGGTTTTACCGACAGTTCTGTCATCGAGCGCGATCGCTAACTATTACGCTCCGCCGAAACCCACAGTTTACACAACCAGCAACGCCACAGCGGGCAACCAGCTCCTGGCCTTTGAACAGCTCAAGGATGGCAGTCTTAAGGCGGTGGCGACGGTTCCAACGGGCGGGACAGGCACGGGCGGTGGTCTGGGGAATCAGGGGGCGATCGCGGTGACGCGCGATCGCCAAATGCTGCTGACGGTTAATGCAGGCAGCAACGAGATTTCGGTGTTTCGCTTAAATGAGCCAACCCCAAAACTAGTCAGCAAGGTAAATTCCGGCGGTGTCCGTCCGGTGAGCGTCGCTGTCCAAGGTGACATTGTCTATGTAGTCAATGCAGGCAGCGACGATGTGACGGGGTTTTATCTCAGAGGGAATAAACTCCAGCCCATGCCGAATTCCCGTCGGGCTTTGAGTGCCACAGGCACAGCTCCGGCCCAGGTCAGTTTTACCCCCGATAGTCGGTTTGTAGTCGTCACGGAAAAGGCGACAAACAATATTTCCACGTTTCCTTTGCGCAATAACGGCTATCTGGGCGATCGCATTAATAATCCTTCCAATGCGGCGACGCCCTTTGGATTTGCCTTCGATCGCAAGGGGCGTTTGCTAGTCTCCGAGGCAGCGGGTGGTGCGGCCAATGCCAGTTCGATCTCCTCTTACAGACTCCCCGGCAGCGGTCTGCTGCAAACGATCACGGCTGCGGCCAAGACCAATCAGTCGGCGGCCTGCTGGGTGGTGGTCTCGAAGAATGGTGAGTATGCCTATGTGAGCAATACGGGCAGTGGGAGTATTTCGGGGTTCAAGATTGAGCCGACGGGTCAGTTGAAAGCGCTGACTGCCGATGGCCGAACGGCGGTGACGGGGGCGGGACCGATCGATATGATCTTCAGCCGCAATGGTCGCTTCTTGAGTTCTCTTAATACGCGGAGTGGGACGATCTCGACTTTTGAGCTACGGGATGGCGGCGGGCTGACGCCTGTGGCAACGTTGGGTAGTCTGCCGACGACTGCCACTGGGTTAGCTGTGCGCTAATTCATACGGTAGTGCGTCAGAAACAGTTTCCTGGCGTACTACCATCAAAGCCGCCTTCAAAGCCGATCGCACTCCCACCCCACCGACCGCGATCCAATCAAGGGTTTGGCTGGCCGAACCCTTTCGATCGTTTTCCCATGAGTTGTAGAAATCGTGGGTGCTGATTGATATTGTTAAACTGCGGATCTTTGGCGGCGATCGGTTGATATTTTTGGCGTTTAATTTCAACGCTTTGGCTAGGGCCTCTAAGGCAGGCTCCACATCATTTTGAGCCGCATAGCAACAGGCTCTGTTGTAGTAGCCATTGGCGTGCTTGGGATTGACCACGAGGGATTGATCGATACTGCGGTGGGCGGCAGCATAGTTACCCAAGACGACATGGGCATAACCTTGGTTGTCCCAGGCTTCGTAGTTTTCTGGATCGGCGGCCACTGCACCATCGTAGGCCGCGATCGCCTCCGCTGTGCGGTTCAATCGACGCAGTGAAAGGCCCATATTATTCCAGGCTATACTATTCGAGGGATCGAGTTCGACGGCTTTTTTGTAATGGATTAGTGCTTTTTCTTCCTGGTTGATCTGACTCAAGAGATACCCTAAATTCGCCCAACCATTCGCATAATTGGGTTCCACTTCAATGGCTTTTTCAAAATCTTCCTTGGCCTTTAGGATTTGGCCCTGCTGCATATGGGCACAGCCTCGGTGATACCAACCATCGGGATTTGAAGGATCTAGTTTTATGGCACTAGTGATGCTATTTAGGCCCTGGGGATAGCGCTTCAATTGAATCAGGGTAAACCCACGATTCACCAACGCTTTAAAGTGATCTGGCTTAAATTCCAAGCACCGATCGAAGGCTTCTAAGGCTTCTTTGTGCTTCCCCAGCGCCGAGTAGGAGATCCCCATACCTTGCCATGCGAGGGCATCAGAGGGAATAAACTTGGTGCAAATACGGAAAATTGCGATCGCTTGGATGTCACGATTCAACTCGTGGAGGATTAAGCCTTTATTGTAGAGTGCATTGCGGTTATTGGGTTCAAGCCTCAAGGCTTGGTCGAGACTTTCGATCGCTCCATCATACCGTTTTAGATGGCCTAGGGTTAATCCATGGGTACCCCAAGCGTGGCAATTGTCCGGTTCTAGGGCGATCGCCTGATCGAGTAGCGGTATTGCACTGGTAAAATCTTCAACGAGAAGATATTGTTCGGCTTGCTGAACTAGCAGTGTGGCTTGGGCTTCAGGCTGAGACATGGGTCTTGAATAGTGAGAACGTGATTATAGTTTAGCCTGACTGCTCAAAATGGATTATGAATTGTCAAAACACCTTCAACAATTAGCCCCTGCTGCATATCCTCCGAGATGAGGACGTCCGCACCAGACTCCAAGGCTGCTGCAACCACTAAACTATCCCAAAATGAAAAAAGATAACGCCCACTCCTCAAATCTGCTGCCCGCATCAACACTGCTTGATTCAAATCCATGACCAAATGTGATTGATAGCATCCTCGGATAAACTGCCCCACTTGGTCCTCCGGGAACTTTGCCTTCCGCATCAAATTCAAACTCACCTCATTCACAACCTGGGCGCTCATTGCCACCCTGATCGATCGTAATAATTGATTCGCTATCTGATGCTTCTGCGCATCCTGACTCTGAATCAACGCATAGAGCCAAATATTAGAATCCACAAAACAAAGCGACGATTCCAGACTAACGCTCATACATCTCATCCCGCGTTAACGGCACAAAATTCTCCACCGCGATCGGATTTTCCAATAATCCTTTCAGAAAATTAGCATCATCTGGCTGTGCTCCACTTTGCTGAATCAAAATCACCCGCACATTCTTAGCCGGATTCAGAGAGCTTTTGTACTGCTCAGGAATCAAAATCATGCCATCCTTGACCTGTGCCTGAAATTCCACAACCGCACTCATAGTTCCCCCAGGATTACTGTACCCCTTCATTCTAGCCCAAACAATCTCACACCGCCTCCTTCAAAGCCGATCGCACCCCCTCCGCCTTCCCTCTAGCCGACCGATACTTATCCATCTGTACAAATGGATCCTCTTGTGTATCCTCGATTGCCTTCGGACTCGTGGAGCGGGGGCCAAGGGGATGGTGGGTGATCGCCTATGAGATCACTAGATGACTAGCTGGCTGACGGCTGCGGCGGCTAGGGCTTTCGCTTTCGCCTGAGCGTCCCGCAGGTGATCTTCGAGGGTGTCGCAGAGGGTTGTCAGTTGTTCGACTTTGGTGACGATGCGTTTTTGTTCGGGGAGGGGTGGAAGGGGAATCAGCGTTTCCTTGATTTTTCCTACATTGAGATTTGGTTGAGCACCACCAGCGGCTAATGATCGGAGTTCTTCATATTTCTTTTTGAATACGTAACGAATGTATTCTTGATGTTCATGGGTTGCATCAAGTAGTGTAATTGCAGCGCAAGCCTGATTAATTGTGGCAGCAATCTTCAACCCTGAAATTTGCCCACGAGTTTTCCCCTGCCCATACAACGCGACTATTAAGCAGCCAGGTTGATACATACGGAGGCGATGATCTTTGACTGCCAAATCAGTAACGAAATTTTCTGCTTGAGCAATGAAATCCTGAGAAGTAGAAGTACTTGTAATCCAAGGAATATTACCACCTTCATAATAATCAGGGTTGGATGTGAGTGGTGTGCTCCCGGTGCCAATATCGCTGATGTCGTCTAGCCAAGACCATTGCCATGATTTTGGGATCTCATGAACAATTAACTCATGAGGTATTTTACCAAGTGGCTTACTTTTCTTAATTTGACCTGAAGCAGTAAGTTGTTGTTTAGTCTTTTTGCTGCTTTCTTGGAAATCGGAGGCATTGCCGTCAGAAGCATCTTGAGGCACCAATTTACCCCGAACTGCGAGTTCCAAAATGAGTTTTCGTAGGTCATCCACATCTTGTGGTTCCTGACTCAAATCCAGCCAATTTTCCTGCACGATCGCCCAAGCATCCCCCAAAGTCTCATCCGAATCCGCATTCATCAGGGCATCGATCGCACTCCCCCGCAGTTTTTGCCGGAGGTTATCGCGGGTCTGTTTTGCTGCTTCGTAGCGATCGCATAGTGCCATTAGTTCATCGACTTTGGCGACGATACGTTTTTGTTCGGCGAACGGTGGAAGGGGAGTTGGAATTGAATTAATATACTGGGTACTCAGATTTGGAATTGCACTTCCAAAAGATGCTTCAAGGTTTTTCTTGATTTGAGTATTCAGAAAATAATATAAATATTCAGGATGAATCTTGATCGGAATAATTTTCCCAACTCGCTGATTTAACAAATAAATATTATTAGTTGTATTGAACGCTAATTTTCCAGTTGTCGCGCCAGACATTGCAATTAGCAAATCACCAGGGTGAACTTGGAATTTTGCATCTAATTTGCTTAGATAATCGGGCTGGACACAATTCATGCTAGTTGGATCAATGGCTCCATTGACTAAATTACCAATGCGAACTACACCAAGGCCATGAGTCTGAAAATCGGCGCTCTTAAATGCGAATCCATTAACAAACTGTATTACCTGCCCCAGCTCTACAAATTGCCAATGCTCAGGTAATTCATAAACCTCTCCATGCTCAATGATATGAAGCACTTCCGCAGGCTCATCCTTCGCATCCTGCGGCACCAACTTCCCCCGCACAGCCAAATCCAAAATCAACGATCGCAGCTTCTGCACCCCACCCGGAGCCTCCGCGATAACCTCAAAATTCTCGAAAAACGACTGCAAATCCATTAGGCAACCTCACAACTACTTAAACTCTGGAATGGAAGAAGGAAGACCAACACGCATAAAGAAACGGGCAAACCCCTGGGAGAAATGCTCCAGATAGGGCGATCTCAGTCGCCATCGATCGCCCAAAGACTGCGCATGGTGGGTGACATAGGCGATCGGCAAACTGTGAATCTGACGGAAATCTACGACTAAAGCACTCCTGCTATCTGCTGGATCAGAAAACGAACCTAAGAGATGTAGCCCCTCTACTTTTCCTTTGCGTACTTCGTTCCATTTTTTCCCAGAGAATGTAGTATTAACTTCTTCAAACTTAGAAATAGTAAAAATACGACAAAAAGCTACTAATGATGCTTTTTTGTTCTCTAGATCACAACTCTGGGTAATCACAATTAAATCACTGACCCCAATGTCCACACGAAGGGTTTGTCTTTCTTCAATCAAGTCTCCTTCGCGATCTGGCGAATAAAAATCAGAAACAGGGACTAAGCACCCTGGCAAATAATCACCTTGCCGCAGTTCAACAGTATTTACTTTTTCCCAAAACGATTCAATCATTAGTCATCATCATCCCAAACATAAACCTGTGGAGGAATTTCCCCAACAAAATTTCGAGTCACTTCTATAGTGTGACTGTACTTGATCGGCATCTGCTCATATTGTACATCTTCATCATCTACAAAATCCTCTAAATCTTCCTCCAAATGCGGCTCACTACCGTTGTCAAGGATAACTGGGAGAACCTCTGATTCTTCTAGCCGTAAAACTCGCTTTGGCCCAACCACCAACCGAGCAACAGGATGGTCATCCTGCAAAATTTCAACGCCCTCACCAGGCATTAGGTCCGCAATAATCTCAGGAAGGTTTTTTTGCGCCTCAATTAACTCAATCTGATTCATAATCGCAGCCCCTAAGCAAGGTTGCTCTCATTTTAGCTTACACAATATGCTCTGGCCAAGATACCCCAAACACCCCCGCAGTCCCAAATTCAACAACCCTCCCACAGAAACTTGTTCTTCACAGAAGATCGGAGTCCTGTAGGGACGGTGTTTGATTAGCCTGCAATTCATTCGCAGGCCCTCCATGGGGCCATCAGATCACCTCGCCATTGAAGCGCTCATCGCCGTTGCCTACAAGCACCGCGAATGAATGGATACTCTTGGCGAATTCATCTATGGACCCCACCGACGATCGCATGGCCCACCTGGGATTAAAATCCCAGGCTAACAGCTCAAACCCGTTGAAACGGGTTAAATCCTTGCCTAGAAAGCATTACAGGCATATGATGCCAATCTTCTCCAACCTGCTTTAGCTGGTTTTGGCTATTAGCCTCGGGTTTTAACCCTAGGCGGGGCAGCAGCGCAGCGGGGAGTTCGCCAGCAGTATCATGAATTGCGGGCTAGTTGGGCCGTCCCTACAGGACTCTCATTGGTCGGGAGGAATCTGAATTTGGAATTGCTGCTCACCCCAAACACCCCCGCAGTGCCTCCTTCAAAGCCGATCGCGCCACCTCCGCCTCCCCAGCCGCAAACCCATACTTATCCAACAGCACCAGTGGATCCTCATGCAGATCCCCCACCACATTTGGATTCTTCACATCCAAGTTGTACCCTTTCTCCTTCCATTTCCGCCTTCCGCCTTCCCCACCTCTGCCTTCCCCAAACCCCTCATCCTGAATCGCCGGCCCATCCCACTCCGGGTCAGCAAACAAATCCGTCGCCCCCCGAAAGTCAATCACCGTAAAGTAGGTTTTTCCATAGTCTTCCCGCAGCCGCGTCCCCCGCCCAATGATTTGCTTAAACTCCGTCATCGACTGAATTCGCCGATCGAGCACAATTACATGACAAGTCTGCGCATCCACCCCCGTCGTCATCAACTTCGAGGTCGTCGCAATTACCGGATAGGTCTCCTTCGGATTAATAAAATTATCCAACTGAGCCTTCCCGATCTTCTCATCCCCCGTAATCTGCATCACGTAACGATGATCCGCCTGCACAAGTTCCCGATTTTCATCCACATTGACCAACGCCTGCCGCATCCGCTCCGCATGGTCAATGTCTTCACAAAACACGATCGTTTTCCGCATCGGATCGCCATCCTGCAAAAACTGAGTCACATACTCCGCCACCAAACGATCGCGCTGCTCAAACACAATGCTGCGATCGGTATCCATCAGGTTATACACCCGGTCCTCAATCAATTGACCCCGATCGTCCTGCTCCCCCACCTCCGGTCGCCACCCATTGCTGTCCACATCCAAATCCACCCGCACGACTCGAAACGGTGCTAGAAAGCCATCCTCAATCCCCTGCTTCAGCGAATAGGAAAAAATCGGCTTCCCAAAGTAGTCAACATTCGAGACATACTTCGTCTCCTTTGGCGTTGCCGTCAGGCCCACCTGCACCGCCTCCGAGAAATAATCCAACACCTGCCGCCAATTCGAGTCCTCTGCCGCACTTCCCCGATGGCACTCATCAATTACAATCACGTCAAAGAAATCCCGATCGAACTTCGTATACAGATGATCGCGCTCCTCATTGCCCACGATCGCCTGATAGATCCCCAGATAGACCTCATAGGCTGTATTGATCCGCCCCGTCTGTGGATCCAGCAGCCCCCGATCGAGCTGCGTCATCACCTCCCCAAACGGTCGAAAATCATTAATCCGCGTCTGATCAATCAACGCATTGCGATCGGCCAAAAACAAAATCCGCTTCGCCGCCTTCGACTTCCACAACCGCCACAGGATATTGAACACCGTGTAAGTCTTTCCTGCCCCCGTCGCCATCACCAGCAAGCAGCGCTTCTGACCCTTCGCGATCGCCTCGATCGTCCGATTCACCGCCAACTGCTGATAGTAGCGTGGCTCCTTCCCACCCACTTCGTAATAGTAGGTCGAGTTCAGTAGCTCCGACGTAGTTCCTTGCAGCGATCGCCATTGCTGATACCGTTCCCACAGCTCCTCCGGCGATGGAAACGCCTCCAAACTCAACACCTGTTCCATCTGGCCATAGGTGCCACTGCGATCGTGCAGCAAAAAGCCATCCCCATTCGACGAAAACACAAACGGCACATCCAGAATCCGGGCATAGTCCAGTGCCTGCTGCATCCCCGCCCCAAGGCTATGCTTGTTATCCTTCGCTTCAATCACCGCGATCGGCTGATTCGCCTGATGGTACAGCAGATAGTCCGCCCGCTTGCTTGTTCCCCTGGTACTCAGTCGCCCCCGCACCAGCATCTGCCCATCGGTAAAACTAAATTCCCGCCGGACCTGATTCTTCTTCCAGCCAGCCTGCTCGATGGCTGGGGTAATGTAGCGATCGCAAATATCTGCTTCTGACAATGTACGCTTATCCATAGGAGATCAGTAGGAAGGATTGAGGAGTAAGTATAAAATTTGGCTTATCCCTTCTAGATACAGTCTTCGCAAGACAATATCCGGAAGATGTCACCTTTTCTAGCTTACCCACAGCCCCCTATTCATCCCACTTCGCTCAAAGATCCTTGGGGCATGCATCCAATTTGAACTGCCTGGGGTATCACTAAGACAAAGTTTTCATGGTTTCACAGCGCTAGTACCTTTCTATGACTAAGCTTCTCGATCGCTATCCCCTCTGGCTCAAAAGGACTTTGATCGCCGCCGCAATAGCCGTTACGATTGTGATGGCAAAACAACTTAACCTGGCTATGCTGCTGCAAGACGCTCTCAAAGATGCCCTAACTTGGGTGGATAGCCTGGGGGCCATCGCACCCCTCGCCTTTATCGCGATCTATAACATCGCCACGGTTCTACTCATTCCGGGATCGGTGCTGACCCTAGGCAGTGGAATCCTATTCGGGCTGGGCTGGGGGACGCTCTATGTGGTCGTGGCTGCCACCCTAGGAGCCACGATCGCCTTCTGGATTGGCCGCAACTTCGCCCGTGGCTGGGTGAGTCGGCAGTTGGAGAAGTATCCCAGGTTCGAGGCGATCGATCGGGCCGTGGCGGATCAGGGCTTCAAGATCGTGGCCCTAGTGCGGCTTTCCCCGCTGTTTCCCTTCAATTTGCTCAACTATGCCTTTGGGATCACCCAGGTTTCCCTGAAGGACTACGTGCTCGGCTCCGTCGGGATGATTCCAGGGACAGTTTTGTATGTCTATCTCGGTTCATTGCTAGGAAACATCGCTATGATTGGGGCAAAGACGGGTGTGAGCGATCCACAAACTGAAAAGATTCAGTGGATTACGAAAATTCTGGGCTTGGGGATTACGATCGCCGTAACTGCCTATATCACCCGTATCGCGAAGAAAGCCCTTGACGAAAGCATTTCGGAATAAAGCTATGCAACCCCTAGATACCTACAATCGCCAACTGCTCGATCGCGTTCATCCCCCCGACTGGGCCAATCCGACCCCCCAGGCTGAGTATGACCTGGTGGTGATCGGAGCCGGAACAGCGGGCTTGGTCGTTGCAGCTGGCAGTGCTGGCTTGGGGATTGGGTTGAAAATTGCCCTAATCGAGCGGGAATATATGGGCGGTGACTGTCTGAATGTGGGCTGTGTGCCGTCTAAATGTTTGATTCGATCGGCGAGGGCAGTTGGTGAGATTCAGTCAGCAGCAAGACTAGGGGTGATCGCCCAGGCCCTGTCGGTAGATTTTGGGGTGGTGATGGAGCGAATGCGCAGGGTGCGATCGGGCATCAGCGAGAATGATTCAGCCGAGCGCTTTAAGAATTTAGGCATTGACGTATTTTTCGGCGAGGCGAAGTTTGCTGATAAACATACTATTGAGGTTGCAGGTCAGAAACTGAGGTTTAAAAAAGCCACGATCGCCTCCGGTGCCAGGGCAGTCAAACCTCCGGTGCCGGGACTTGCCGAAGCGGGGTTTCTGACCAACGAGACCGTGTTCTCCCTCACGGAATGTCCAAAACGACTGGCGGTAATTGGCGGTGGACCGATCGGCTGTGAGTTGGCCCAGGCGTTCCATCGATTGGGTTCGGAAGTCACATTGCTGCATAAAAACCAGCAGTTACTCGACAAGGAAGATCCAGATGCGGCGGCGATCGTTCAGGCACAGCTCGTCCAAGATGGTTTGCAGTTGGAACTAAACGCCAATTTAATCAAGGTCGAGGTCACGGCAGCGGGGAAACAACTGACTTGGCGATCGGGCACAGAAACCCAGTCGATCGTCGTCGATGAAATCCTGATTGGGGCGGGCCGTCAGCCGAATGTGGAGAATTTGAATTTAGAGGCGATCGGTGTCGAGTACGATTTACGCAAAGGCGTCAAGGTCAATGACTATTTGCAAACCACCCAACCCCATATCTATGCAGCGGGCGATGTCTGTATGGATTGGAAATTCACCCATGCGGCGGATTTTGCGGCAAGGATTGTGATTAAGAATGCCTTGTTCGCACCCTTTGGATTGGGTAAATCGAAACTGAGTGGTTTGACCATGCCTTGGGTGACCTATACGAGTCCAGAGGTTGCCCATGTTGGTCTCTATGAGAAAGATGCCCAGGTGGAAACCACAACAATTATGGTGCCGATGTCGTCGGTCGATCGCGCCCTCACCGATGGTGAAACAGAAGGCTTTGTCAAGGTTCTCTTACGTAAGGGAAGTGATGAGATTTTGGGAGCGACGATTGTTTCTAACCATGCCGGGGAAATGATCAGCGAAATTACTACAGCAATGGTGAACAAGATTGGACTAGGAAAACTAGCGGCGGTGATTCATCCCTACCCGACCCAGGCCGATGCGATTCGCAAGGCGGCGGATGCTTACCGGAAGACGCTGCTGAGCGATTGGACGCGGGGCCTATTAAAGCTTTTGGCGAAGCTGAGTTGAAATCTAAATAGAATATGAATGAAAATTGATATGAATGGATCTTCATGTTAATCTGATCTTAACCTGATATAGATAGGTTCATTCTCTATGGCTACCTCAGAAACCACCGATGAAGTGGACTGTGCCCGTCGATTGAAGATTTTGGGCGATCGGACCCGTCTCAGCATTTTGGGCCAGCTCCTAGATGGCCCCAAGCCTGTGGGTGAATTGAATATCGACCTGAACCTGGAGCAGAGCCTGCTGTCCCATCATTGAAGATATTGCGACAGGAAGGCTTTGTCGAAGCGAAGCGGGACGGTAAAGCTGTTCTATACCAACTCGCCCATCGCTTCAAACTCCATGACCTGAAAGCCTTAAACCTAGGTTGTTGTGTTCTTTCGTTTAATTGACTATGAAATCCATCCAAAACTCCCCTTTCAAAACAGCCGCTGGATTGTTCCTGATCCTGCCGTTTTGCCTCAGTTTGGCAGCCTGTTCCGGCTCTTCTACCTCCCAACCCAACGCCCCGAAGAAACTGGTCTTAACCGGATCAAGTACCGTTGCTCCCCTGGTGGGAGAACTGGGTAAACGCTATGAAGCCCAGCATCCCGGCACCCGCATTGATGTGCAGTCCGGGGGTTCCTCGCGCGGTATTAGCGATGCCCGCCAGGGCACAGCCGAGATTGGCATGGTCTCACGGGGGCTAAAATCCGATGAAGCCGATCTTCAGGCAGTGACGATCGCCCAGGATGGTATTTCGATGATTGTCCATAAAAGCAATCCTATTGCTACCCTAAAGGATGAGGAAATCATCGATATCTATACGAAAAAAACCACCCAGTGGAAGGCGATCGGCGGTGGCGATCGGCCCATTACGGTCGTCAGCAAAGCCGAAGGGCGATCGACCCTGGAGCTATTTGCGAAATATTTCAAGCTAGAAACCAAGGATATTAAAGCGGACTCCGTGATTGGTGAAAATGCCCAGGCGATTAAGCTGGTGGCGGGTAATCCCGATGCGATCGCCTATGTGTCGATTGGTGCCGCCGAGTACGAAATTACCCAGGGATCGCCGATTAAACTATTGCCTATCAAGGGTGTAGAGGCAACAACTGCCAATATTCTCAATGGCAAGTTCCCGATTTCACGCCCGCTGAATCTAGTTACGAAGGCGGCTCCTACGGGGCTGGCGAAGGAATTTATTGAGTTTGCGCAGGCTAAAGCGAATGAAGATATTGTCAAAGCCCAGTATTTTGTACCATTGGCGCGCTAAGGCGTTCGTTTATCTGCTCCAGAGCCTGGCCCTGGCCTCCGGGGCGATCGTTCTATTGATTGTGGGCTTCCTTCTGCGCGAGTCCCTGCCGATTCTGCGTCAAGTGGGTATGGTGCGCTTTTTTAGCGATCGCACCTGGCACCCCACCAGCGGTGAGTTTGGGCTCTATCCGATGCTTTGGGGATCGATGCTGGTGACGATCGGGGGCGTGGCGATCGCTACGCCCCTAGGTCTTTCCTCCGCTATATTCTGCCAATACTATGCGCCGCCGATGGTGGCCCAGGCCTATCGGCGCTTGATTGAATTGTTGGCGGGAATTCCTTCGGTCATCTACGGCCTATGGGGTTTGGTGGTTTTGGTCCCGTTGATTAGTCGCCTTCACCCACCGGGTACCAGTCTATTAACTGGGCTATTGGTGTTGGCCTTGATGATTCTACCGACGATCGCCCTAGTGGCAGATACGAGTTTGGCTAATGTTCCCCCTAGCTATTTACAGGGAGCAGCGGCCTTAGGGCTGGGCCGTTGGGCGATCGTACGGTCCGTGGCGATCCCAGCGGCGCGGGCGGGGCTGAGTACGGCGGTGGTCCTAGGCACAGGGCGGGCGATTGGTGAAACCATGGCGGTCCTGATGGTCTGTGGCAATGTGGTGCAGATGCCTGAGGGGTTGTTTTCTCCGGTGCGGACGCTGACGGCGAATATGGCCCTGGAGATGGCCTATGCTATGGCGGATCATCGCAGTGCATTGTTTGTCAGTGGATTGGTATTAATGGCATTGGTGGGGCTTTTGGTGGCGATCGCTGAGGGAATCAATGGTGAGGTGTATGATTAAGCAGATGATCTGGGCCATGGCTCTGCTAGTGACAGGGGTCTTTTCTTTGGCTTTGCGGAGATATTGCTGGGCGGGGTTTGGGACAGCTTTCCTGGGCGTTTTTCACGACGGTTCCTCGGAACGCAGGACGGGGATGGTGGAATTGCCCCGATTCCTTGTTTCTACATTTTGGATTCTGGTCGTTTTGCTTGAGGGGTTTCGATTCCGGTGGGGGTGGGGGCGGCGATTTTCCTCAGTGAGTTTAGTCAAATGGGAAGTCGGCTGGGGCGATCGCTACGCTTAAGTTTGGATATCCTAGCCGGGGTGCCTTCGATTGTGTTTGGATTGTTTGGCAATGCTTTTTTCTGTAAAACCCTAGGGTTGGGTTTTTCTATCCTATCCGGGGGCTTAACCCTAGCCTGTATGGTGCTGCCGATTCTGATTCGATCGACCCAGCAGGGCCTTAGCGCGGTGCCCCAGGATTATCGGCGATCGGCGTCGGCTTTGGGGATTTCCCGCATTGCAATTCTGTGGGAGATTTTGCTGCCTGCGGCACTGCCGGGATTGGTGGTGGGGCTGTTGCTGGGAATTGGGCGGGCGATCGCTGAGACGGCGGCGCTATTGTTTACCAGTGGCTATGTCGATCGGATGCCGGAATCACTGTTTGATTCGGGGCGTTCGCTTTCGGTGCATATTTTTGATTTGTCGGTGAATGTGTCGGGCGGTGAGAGTAAAGCCTATGGCACGGCCTTAGTTTTGATTTTGATCTTGGTTTTGACCAATAGTCTGGTGGCCTGGATGGGCGATCGCTTTCGTAAAGTAAGAATTTTGGATGTATAGATTATGGTGCTTAGTTCTCGATCGCCTGCTTCTATTCATACTGAGCAATTAAGCCTAAGGTATGGGCGTAAGATTGCCTTTCAAGATGTGACCCTAACTGCTCCTACGGGCAGCATTACGGCGCTGATCGGCCCGTCAGGCTGCGGCAAAACCAGTTTTCTAAACTGCCTCAATCGTCTTTCTGAATTGACACCCAATACTAAAATATCTGGGGCGGTTCTACTTGAAGATCAAAATATTAAAACCCTAGATCTAATCCATCTCCGGCGGCGGGTGGGGATGTTGTTTCAAAAGCCCAATCCGTTTCCGCTCTCTATTTATCGCAATTTGGAGTTTCCGCTCCTTGAACATGGGATTCGATCGAGCGATCGCATCGCCGAGGTGATTGAATCGAGTTTACAAACTGTTGGGTTATGGAATGAGGTCAAGAATCGGCTCAAAAGCCCAGCCATGGCCCTATCTGGCGGACAGCAGCAGCGGCTTTGTCTGGCCCGAGCTTTGGCCTTAAATCCTGAGGTTTTGCTGATGGATGAGCCTTGCAGCGCCCTTGATCCACTGTCAAGTGAGGTGGTGGAGGATCTGATCGATGGCCTGCGGGGTGACTATACGGTGATTGTGGTGACCCATAATCTGGCCCAGGCTAGGCGAATTGCCGATCGGGTTGCTTTGTTTTGGGTTCAGGGCGATGGGGGGCGGCTGATTGAATCGGGGTCCGTGGGCCAAATGTTTGAATCGCCGCAGCAGGCTTTGACCCAGGCCTACGTTTCCGGGAGACGGGGCTAGGTTATACTGTATGCCCTAAACGATCGGGTATTAATGGCATGGATGATCTACTCCGCGATGGGAAAGACAATCTGGCAATGCAAGCCTTAGCGCCCTTGAGCAGGACCTATTTGCCCTGGAGTGGCTATGCGATGCGGCCCAGTGGGGTGGTGAAGGTGCTCAATGAGATGGTGATTAATCAGCGCTCTGTGGTGGTGGAATGTGGGGCGGGTTTGACGACGTTTTATATTGCGGGTCTGATTCAGCAGCAGGGGAAGGGCCATCTCTATACGATCGAGCATGATCCAGAATGGATCGCCGTGGTGCGGGGGTTGCTGGTCCAGGGGGGGCTGGAATCCTATGTGACGTTGATTCATGCGCCTTTGGTGGATTGTGAATTGAGTTTGGAGGGGACGGCTTGGTACGATCGCGCGGTAATTGCTCAGGTGATGGGCGACCGGGCGATCGATCTACTGGTGGTAGATGGGCCTCCGGCCTACGATCTGGCGCGTCAGTATGCGCGGTATCCGGCGGCGATCTATTTCCAGTCTCAGTTTGCGCCAGATTTTGCGATCGTTTTGGATGACATCGATCGCCTTGGGGAGCAGCATATTTTGGCCCAGTGGCAGGAGAAAATTCCTGGGTTGGCGGTGAAGCAGTTGGCGATCGATGGTGGCGTGGCGATTTGTTCGAATCGATCGGGGTTTAGTGTGAGTTAGGGGTGCTCATAGGTCTACAGTTTCAGAACGAATTTGCTACCATGGCGGTAATCCTCACAACCCGCCCGATCGTGACATCCCCCAAAGAGCCCACCCTGCCCACCCCAAAAAAACAAGGTCTCGGCAGCTTCTTCATCGGCATGACCTACCCGGTTCGAGCCGTAGCAGCCCTGTTTCGCTACCCACAACTACGCAGCTACGTCCTCTGGCCGATCGCCCTGAACATTCTTCTCGGCATCACCCTCTACAGCCTACTGCTCTCCACGGGCCTGCACCTGATCGATCATTGGATTAGCAGCCTGCCCGAATTAGCCGCAGACCTGGCTCAGTGGCAGCCGCCCGCCCTGCCCTGGACGGATGCGATCGCCCTTGCTTGGCCTGGCTGGCTCCATTGGCCTAGTTGGCTCCATTTACCCAGCATCACCTTGCCCCATTTGGCCCTACCCAAGCTGCCACTGCCCCAATTCCAACTCCCTAGCTGGCTGGTCCATGCGCCGATGGAGCTAGTGAGCTGGCTATTGCGGCTGGTGTTGACGATTTTGCTATTGCTGGTGACGGGCTTTGTGCTGTTGCAGTTTGGGTTTATTTTGGGGGCGCCTTTCTATGGCAAGCTGTCGGAGACGATCGAGCAGCTAAAGACCGGGCGACTGGAGGTGGTAGAAATCACGGCTTGGCGGGAAATTGGTCGGGCGATTCTGTATGAGTTGAAAAAATTGGTGCTGGTGGTGGGTATTGGCCTGGGATTGCTGCTGCTCAACCTATTGCCGGGGGTGGGTACGGCGATCGCCAGCCTAGGAACCGTTGCCCTAGGCTCTTATTTGGTTTGCCTAGACTTTTTTGACTCGACCCTAGAACGCCGCCGCCTCAAGTTTCGTCAAAAACTGCGCATTGTGCAGCAAAGTCTCCCCGCCAGTGCAGGCTTTGCCCTGGTTTGTTTTGGCATTGTGAATATTCCGTTGATTAATCTCGTTGGTATTCCACTTTGCGTTGTGGCGGGGTCGTTGTTTTGCTGCGATCGCATTCTGCCCTCCGATGGCAGGTTGTGGCCTACTTCAGATAAAACAGCTTCGTCGGAGAAGTCCTAGAGAGCAATCGCCCCTCTACCCAACCTTCTTGCCCATCCATCCGAATCTTCTGCCAACTGCCCTTTGTCTCTAGCAACTCTACGAGATTGTTTTCATACAATGGGAAAATCATTTCTCCTTTGTCATCTGGTGTTTTGCGAAAGGGAATGCAATCGCCATTGGTCCAGGCAACACCTTCGCCAACCAATAGCTCCTGCTGTGCATCCCAACGTGTAAATTTATTATTGCCCAACCGAGTCTCTCCAAGGGCCGACCCTGCCCTATCCCGGCTAAATCCTGAATTGCCAGCATAGATCGCTTTGTAATGATCTTTTTTGCGCAGCAACAGCACTGTTTCATCGGAGGTATCGTCCCCGGCATAAAACACCAAATCCACATATTCATCGCGATTGATATTGCGCACCTCGCGGATATCGTAGACCCAATAGGTGGCAAGATTTGTGCCGATGCTGTGTTCAAACAGGAGCGATCGCTTCCGACTCTTCCCATCTACCAAATCGAACTTGACGAAAACCTGAGTCTTCATTTTCTCTCCCCCGCGCCGATCGGGGCAACTCTGAGCCATCGGTTTTTCTAGGGTGGATTTGAAAATCTGTTCCAGACCCGCCTGGCGATCGAGATTCATCATCATCTGGAGTTCCGGCGCTTTGGCCCAGGAGCGCTCCTGTTGTGCCTCGGCAGCCACCCCTAAGGCAACCAGAATACCCAATACGATCGTTGCGGCGGCT
Organism: Alkalinema sp. RU_4_3; assembly: GCA_012031975.1. Classification (GTDB taxonomy): domain Bacteria; phylum Cyanobacteriota; class Cyanobacteriia; order Leptolyngbyales; family Leptolyngbyaceae; genus JAAUSA01. Next base: position 27,992 of record JAAUSA010000024.1, read on the forward strand.
GTGAGACGTTTCATAAAAAATCACCTGGAACTTAATTAAATCTGCTATGAATGGAGAAACAAGACCGTTACTCCAGTTACTTCACCGTCGCCCGCCGCGATTCCAGACATGGCCACAAAACCCGCCCAGCTCATCGCCATCGGCCTCACCAGTCTAGCGGCTCTCACGGGGGGCGCGATCGCCTTCCTGGAGAAAAAGCCCACGGATCAATCCAGCGTGGTTTCTAAACCCCCCAGTCTCACCCCGAGCCCTACGGCCCCTGAGGTTTCGTCCCCTGTCCCTGATAAAGTCAGCCCCAAGCCTGATAGTCCAAAGAAACAGCCCGATCGCTGTGATACCAGCATGGCTAAGGTCTCCGATCCGAATCCGCCGTTGAATGTGCGATCGGCCCCCGATACCAGCAGCAACAACATCACGGGCAAACTCCAGAACGGCACCTACGTGACAATCGAGGATGAAACCCCCGACTGGTATCGGATCAAATCCCCAACCCCCGGCTGGATCGCCAAGAGCAAAACCGTCCACGCCTGCACCGAAAAACGCCAACAGCTAACCCTGCTCCCCAGCCAAACCATCCGAGGCGAATTCATTGGCAGCGGCCACCATGACTATCCCCTAACCCTCAAATCAGGCCAAGTCCTCACCCTCACCCCGACCAAAGGCCCTCGCCCAGGACTCATCGACCCCAGCGGTAAGGTTTTAGAGCCCATGGGCGAAGAGACCAGTGCGATCGTCTTTAACCCGCAAATCGACGGTGACTACACCGTTTATTTGGAATCCCGATTTAAGGGCTATGGATATGAGTTTGCGATCGAAGTCAAGTAGCCTTTCCTAGGGACATTGGAACTTCACATCCTGCCCCAAGGAATGCGATCGCAAGGGGACTCAGGGCGATCGCCCAAGGCATCTGGAGATTTTTCATAGGGTAAGGACCATAGAGTGAAGCTATTACTGTCAGGCACTCCTTGGATTCTAGTATAAATTAATGTAAATCGCCGCTGCGAGTACGGATTGTCTCTCGATCGCTCGATCGGACGGTGCAACTGCGCCATAATGGGGGTAGATTTCTGTACCACTTTCTCTGCCTTTTGGGGGATAGCCATGACTGCTGCGATCACAAAAAATGTGGATACCAACTCAGCAATATTTTATCCCAGCGAGGACGGTCAACCCTTGGCGGAAACCTATGCCCATCTGATGGCGATTTTTGCCATTCTTTCCGTGTTGAAGCAATATTTGGCGGCAGAGTCGGCGCAGTTTAGTCGATCGATCGACAAGCCGGGCACAGTGTTGTCCGATCAGTTCCTGTACTATGCCGAAGGCTATGCGGATCTGCGCGTAGCACCAGATGTCATGGTCATTCTCAACGTAGCGGGCGGTGGCCGGGATAACTATAAAATTTGGGAAGAGGGGCGAAGTTCCCTCCGTTGTTTTTGAAGTGACCTCCAAAGGCACCAAAGGCGAAGATGAAGGCTTCAAACGCCTGTTATACGAGCAGCTTGGCGTTCAGGAATATTGGCAATTTGATCCCAGGGGCGAATGGATCCCAGAGAAACTCAGGGGCTACTGGCTCGACGAGGATCGCTATCGTCCGATCGAAAGTCCTCGAAGTACGGTCCTCAAACTCCACCTGAAAGTAGAAGGGGAGTACCTCTGTTTCTACCGAGAAGACAACGGAGCCAAGCTCCTCACCCCCGAAGAACTGGCCGAGATGAACGATGCTCTGCTGGAAACCAATGGGTTTCTCTTGGAAACCAACGAGTCCCTAACGGAAACCAACGAGTCCCTAACGGAAACCAATGATTCCCTGTTGGAAACCAATGAGTCTCTAACGGAAGCCAAACTAGCAGCGGAGAGAGAGGCCGATCGCCTACGGGAAAAACTCCGATCGCTCGGTATCAATCCCGACGAGATTTAACAAATCTGACTCCCACCCTCCGGAGCCACATCCTGCCATCTCCCATTCCCCACCGCCCGGATCGCCTCCCGCAGCACCACATCCCCCGTATAAATCGCCCGCCCGACGATCGCCCCCGTCACCCCATGCACCTCAAGGCTGAGCAAATTCATCAAATCCGTCACCGAACTCACGCCCCCAGAAGCGATCACAGGCACATCTACCGCCATCGCCAATTCCTTAAGTGACTCCAAATTTGGCCCCTGCATCGTCCCATCCCGATGAATATCCGTATAAATAATCGCCGCCGCCCCCAGCTTCGACATCCGCATCGCCAACTCCACCGCCTGCACCTTCGACGTTTCTAACCAGCCCTTCGTCGCCACCCAGCCATCCCGCGCATCAATCCCCACCACCACCTGGCCCGGATATTGCGCGCACAATTCCCCCACCAAATCCGGCTTCTCCACCGCTACGGTTCCCATAATGCCCCGCTGCACACCCACATCCAGCAGACGTCTTAGCCGATCGCCATCCCTCACCCCACCACCCACCTGCACCGGAATCGACAACGCTTTTACTACTTTTTCAATCGCAGGCAAATTCACCAATTCCCCTGTCTTCGCCCCATCCAAATCCACCAAATGCAACCTTGTCGCCCCCTCATCTTCCCACCGCTTCGCTACTGCCGCCGGATCATCCCCAAATACTTCCGACTGACCGTAATCCCCTTGATAGAGACGGACACACTTACCACCCAACAAATCAATAGCCGGAATAACTTCCATGACAAACCTCAAAATAAAGAAAGAAGAAAGAAAAAAGAAAAATCAAACAACCTCACCCAGTTAATAGCCCCCAAACTTGGGGGTTTGGGGGCTTTCCCCCCAGCCTCCAAGCCTACATCCGATCGAGCACCGAAATCCCCAACAGATCCAGCCCAATCTTCATCGTCCGCGCCGTCAAATCACACAGCACCAAACGCGAAGTCTTCACCGAATCCTCCGCCTTCAACACCGGACAATTTTCAAAAAACACATTAAACTTCTGCGCCAATTCAAACAAATACTGCGCCAACCGATTCGGCAATAAATCCGCTGCCACAGCATCGATCGTATCCTGCAACAGCAACAGATGTTTTACCAACGTCACCTCATCCGCCTCAGAAAGCGAAACCGCCGCCGTTTCAAGCTGTGATAAATCAACGCCTCCCTTCCGTCCAATACTCTGTACCCTTGCATAGACATAGAGCATATAGGGCGCTGTATTTCCTGCAAGTGCCAACATGCGATCGTAATCAAAAATATAATTACTATTGCGATTCTGGCTCAAATCCGCATACTTCACAGCACCCAGTCCTACAACCTGGGCGACATGATCAATCCATTCCGGTGTTTCCGATCGCTCCTCTAGCTCCAGTCGTTTAACCAGATCCGATCGCGTTCTCTCCACTGCTTCATCCAACAATTCCTGCAACGGCACCGATTCGCCATCCCGCGACTTAATCCGCTTCCCATCCGCCCCCAGCACCAGCCCAAACGGCGCATGCTCCAACGTAACCCCTCCGCTCACCCAGCCCGCTCGCTTCGCAACTTGAAACACCTGAATAAAGTGGTTTGTCTGGCCCACGTCTGTTGTGTAGACTAGCCGCTGCGCTTTATCTTCACTAATCCGATAGCGGATCGCCGCCAAATCCGTCGTCGCGTAGTTATAGCCCCCATCCGACTTCTGCACAATCAACGGCAGCGGATTCCCTTCTTTGTTCGTAAACCCCTCCAAGAAAACACATTGCGCCCCTTGGTCCTCGACCAGCAACCCCGATGCCCGCAAAGCCGTCACCACATCCGCCAGGTAGGGATTGTAGAAAGACTCGCCGCGATCGACAATATCCTCCGCAATCCCGAGCGCATCATAGATCTTCCGGTAGGACCGCTTCGACAGAGCACAGACCACCCGCCAAGCCTTTAGGGTAGTCTCATCCCCCGCCTGCAACAGCACCACCGCCTGCCGTGCCGAGGTTTGGAACGCCTCATCGGAGTCAAACCGCTTCTTGGCCTCCCGGTAGAAGGTCGCCAGATCGGCCACGTTCAACTCATCCGATGCCAGTGCCTCCGGGTAGGCCGACTGCAAATGGGCGATCAGCATGCCAAAGGGCGTGCCCCAGTCCCCCACATGACTCAGCTTCAGCACATCATGGCCCTGGAACTCCAGGATCCGCGCAAAGCACTCCCCGATCACCGCAGGCCGCAAATGGCCCACATGCATCTCCTTGGCGATATTCGGACTTGGGTAGTCCACAATCACTCTCTGGGGTTTTGCCACCTTTGGGATCCCCAGGCGATCGTCCCCCTGCATCATCCCCAGCCTGCCCTCCAGATAGCTACGCTTCAGCATCAAGTTGATAAACCCCGGCCCCGCGATCTCCGGCGTTTCGCACAGGTCCGAGACCTCTAGACGATCGAGCACCGCCTGAGCGATCTGCCGGGGAGCCTGGGACAGTTGCTTCGACAGGCCCATGGCAAAGTTCGCCTGATAGTCCCCAAACTTCGGATTACTCGTCGGCACCAGCACCGGATCTTGCGATGCGAACTCAGCGCCTAGCGCCGCTGCCATTGCGCTAGCAAAACGGTGCTTCAATTCTAAGATCACGGTCATAATGGGTGTGCTTCTTGTGCAGATTGACAAACTGGCTTGTAGGGCGAGGGATTTACCCGTTTGAAACCAGTTATCTATCATAGGGGCAAGTCGCCCCCGTCTCCATCCATCTACATAATTATCGACCCCTCCCATGGCCCTCACACTTACCGTTACCACCACCACTGCCCTGAAGCGCAAACCCATCAACGCAGGCGAGCTTCCCGAAGGCCAGAAGCGTACCCTGACCGCTGGTAAAGAACTCGTCCTAGAAAGCTTTGAGCCCATTCGCAATCACATCCGAGTGGTCCTTAAGGGAGACTCCACCACAGAGGATAACTTTTGGTATGCCTTCGGCGACCATGTGACCATCCGGGAGGGCGATCGCCAAGTCCACCCCAACACCATGCCCGACAGCATCACCCTCAACGTCCCCTATAGATCCCAGCGCAACAACGAAATCAACCCCGACGGCGCCTGCAATGTCACCTCCCTGGCCATGGTGTTGCAGTACTTTGGCGTCGAGCAGCGTCAGGCCGCCAGCTACGCCCAGTTCGAAGACGAACTCTACGACTACGCCGAAACCAACGGCCTCAGCCGCCATGATCCCCATGATCTCGCCGTGATCGTCGAAGACTATGGGTTGCGCGATGACTTCCGCAGCGATTCCACCCTAGAGCAGATCAAAGCCTGGATCGCCCTGCGCCGCCCCGTCGTGGTCCATGGCTACTTCACCAACTTTGGCCATATCATCACCCTGATTGGCTACGATGAGTCCGGCTTCATCGTCCATGACCCCTACGGCGAATGGAACGACTGGGGCTATGATCTCAACGATCCCGAAGGCGACAACACCAAGGGCAAGGCCAAACACTACTCCTACGATCTAATCGATCGTCTCTGTGTAGACGAAGGCGGCTGCTGGTCCCACTTCATCTCGAAACGATAACTCTCCAAACCAATGTCCCAACGCCTCGAACTCGAAGCTGAATCCTCCGCCGATCGCCTCGATCGCTACCTCGCCGAGCAATTGAGCGATCTCTCTCGGGCCAGGGTGCAGAAGCTGATCGCCGATGGACAGGTGCAGGTGAACGGTGTGGTTTGCACCTCGAAGAAGGTGGGCGTGGACCTCGGGGACTTGATTCAAATCGAGATTCCGGAGGCGGTGGCGATCGCCCTGGAACCCGAAGTCATTCCCCTGGACATCCTCTACGAGGACGAAGACTTGATCATCGTCAACAAACCCGCTGGCATGGTCGTCCATCCCTCTATTGGCCATTACAGCGGCACCTTGGTCAACGCCCTCCTCGCCCACTGCGGCGATACCCTCCCCGGCATCAATGGCGTTCAGCGTCCGGGCATTGTCCATCGGCTAGACAAGGACACCACGGGTGCGATCGTCATCGCCAAGACGGAAGCCGCCATGGTCTCCCTCCAGTCCCAGTTCAAGGTCAAAACCGCCCGTCGCAGCTACCTCGCCATCGTCCAGGGGGTGCCCAAGACCGAAACGGGTACCATCGATGAACCGATTGGACGGCATCCGATCGATCGCCAGAAGATGGCCGTTGTTTCCATCGAGCAGGGCGGTCGCCGGGCCGTCACTGCTGCTCTACCTGCTCGCGTTCATGTTCCTGCGCCGCTACCGGATCACCCGCGAGCGCCACGGCGAGATCGTCGCGAGCTACCTGGCCGAGAACTTT
>JAAUSA010000207.1 GCA_012031975.1 Alkalinema sp. RU_4_3
GGATTGTTGTAGTCCTTAAGAAGCTCGTCAAGTAGTTCTGGTCGAAGGTTCAGCATGATGTTTTGATAGAGGTATAGTTCATTAGATCCTACTTTTTAACCTCTGACACAAAACATTTTACAGTCTCCCCTCTCCACAATCTCCCCCTTCCCGGCACATAGATATGGTATCAACCCCGCTCCACCGCCAAATCCCGATCGAGCGACATCTCCACAATCTCCCGTCCCTCATTAAGCAAAAACTCCAAAAACATCTGTGCCGCCACCGACAACTGCTTCCCCTTTGGATAGACCACATACCAGCGTCGCTGGATCGGAAACCCCTCCACATTCAGACAGGTCAAAGGGCCACCTGATCTTGCCAGCGACAAAGCATGGCGCGACAGCACCGAAATCCCCAGCCCCCCCACAATTCCCTGTTTGATCGCCTCATTACTACTCATCTCCATCGCCACCTTCATCTCCAACCGATTCTCCGCAAAAACTGTTCCACAATCGTCCTCGTCCCCGACCCCGACTCCCGGATAATAAACGGCTCCTCCGCCAGACGCTTCAAAGAAATCACCTTCTCCTCCCGCGCCAAAGGATGGTCACTCGACGCCACCACCACCAAGGGATTTGGCAACACAGGCCGCAACTCAATATCCAAATCCTGGGGCGGACGCCCCGTAAAATACAGATCATCCTGATTATTCGCCAGCCGCTCCAACACCTGCGCCTGATTCGTAATATTCAAATGCAACTCGATCGCCGGAAACTTCTGCCGAAACGCCCCGAGCAGCCTCGGCACAAAATACTTCGCCGTCGTCGTCGTCGCCAAACTCAGGCGCCCCTTCTCCAACCCCTTCAACTCATTAAGCGAAGACTCCAACAGATTCAACCGATCGCCAATCTCCTGGGATGCCACCAGCACCTCCTTACCCGCCTCCGTCAGATAGAGCCGCTTGCCCATCTGCTCCACCAAGGGCATCCCCATCAGCTTCGTCAACTGCTTCATCTGCTGCGACACCGTCGGCTGCGTCAAATGCAGCTCCTCCGCCGCCCGCGTAAAACTACTATGTCGTGCGATTGCTTCAAGGATCTGGAGTTGGTGGAGGGTCGCCTGCTTCACGATTATTGCCTTTAGCTAATGGTTCAGATAGATATCTTCATTCGTATATACCTTATCGATTCATCTTATCTATGATTTGCCATCCTGGGTAGGGGGGAATGGGACCAAAGATTATTCATAAAATCTATGGTTAACATCAGGTATTGAATCTTTTCTCTATCCTTCCTTTGCCCTATGATGGCTTCAAGTTAACCAAACCGCCCGGAACAACCCCTAGAGGCCCCGATCCATTCAGTCTACACCCCTGGATATAGAGATTGATTGAATCTATACATCCATTCATCTACACCCATCGACATCTATGCAACAATTCTCCCGCAGAAATTTTATAGCCACCGCAGGTATCGCCGCCGGGGCCTCCCTGCTCAAAGGCTGTAGTCTGGGCAATCCACCCTCTCCGACTTCCATGTCCCCCAAGGCTGACACCATGAGTCTCAGCCCCGCCACCACCCCCGAAGTAACCAGCGTCAAGCTGGGCTACATCGCGATCGCCGAATCCGCCCCGCTGATTATTGCCAAGGAAAAGGGCTTCTTCGATCGCCATGGCATGTTCGATGTCACCGTCTCCAAGCAAGCTTCCTGGGGCGCGGCCCGCGACAACATTGAAATTGGTTCTTCAGGTGGCGGTATCGACGGTGGACAATGGCAAATGCCCATGCCGCAGTTGATTTCCGAAGGTCTGATCACCAAAGGTGGACGCAAAATTCCCATGCTGTCCATGGCCCAATTGAGCACCCAGGGCAATGGCATCGCAGTCGCCAGCCAGCACACAGGCAAAGGCTTTGGCCCCGATCTATCCGGAGCCGCCGACTATATTAAGGGCCTCAAAGAAGCAGGCACACCCTTTAAGGCAGCCTATACCTTCCCCAGGGTGAACCAAGACTTTTGGATTCGCTACTGGCTGGCCGCAGGTGGCGTAGACCCGAATAAGCATGTGGACCTAATCGCCGTCCCCGCCGCCCAAACCGTCGCCAGCATGCGCACGGGCTCCATGGATGGCTTCAGCACTGGCGACCCCTGGCCCTCCCGGATCATGCGCGACAAGCGCAAATTCGGATTCATGGCCGTCTTGACCGCCCAGATTTGGCCCGCCCACCCTGAGGAATATTTCGCCATGCGCGAAGAATGGGTTAACAAACATCCCAAGGCTGCAAAAGCCATCCTCAAGGGCATCATGGAAGCCCAAATCTGGTGCGACGACCCCAAAAACCGCGTTGAAATGGCTGCGATTCTCGGCCAGCGTAAATATTTCAACGTACCGAGCGATCTGCTCGTCGGCCCCTACGTCGGGGAATATACCCTGGGCGATCGGCGGGAAGTGGTCAAAAACGAAGCCTACGCCATTCGCTATTGGAAGGATGCACGCGGCAGCGTTTCCTATCCCTATAAGAGTCACGATCTCTGGTTCCTCACCGAAAGCGTTCGCTGGGGTTTCCTTCCACAATCTGCTTTAGATAATGCCGATCGCATCATCAATGCCGTCAGCGGGGAAAAATATTGGCGAGAAGCCGCCCAGGAACTCGGCATTGCCGCCGCTGACATTCCTAAAAGCACCTCCCGTGGGATTGAGCGCTTCTTCGACGGCGCAGAATTCAACCCTGAGAAACCCAAGGCCTACTTGGACAGCCTCAGAATCAAAAACCTCAAAGCCTAACCCCATTCACCCATACAGAGGAGCATAAACCTATGACTGCCAAACTCAACTCACCCGCCAGCTTCCGCATCGGTAATTTTAGTTTCTCCTGGAAGAAATTTGGTCGGGCTGTCATTCCACCCCTGGGCGCGATCCTCATCTTCCTCGGCCTCTGGGAAGCTCTCTCCGCCTCCGGTATCACCCTGTTGCCCGGTCCATCGAGCCTATTTACTGACGCCCGCACCTTTGAATTGATCAGATATCCCTTCTACGATCGCGGCGGCATCGACAAAGGTATGTTCTGGCAGACCTGGGCCAGTCTGCAACGGGTGGGGATTAGCTATACGCTGGCGGCGATCGTCGGGATTAGTTTAGGGATTGCGATCGGGACCACGCCGTTTCTGTTTAGGGCGCTCGATCCGTTGTTTCTCTTCCTGCGGACGGTTCCGCCCTTGGCCTGGGTGCCGATTTCTTTGGCTGCCTTGAACAAAAACGAACCTGCTGCACTGTTTGTGATTTTCATTACGGCGGTTTGGCCCATTCTGATTAATACGGCTGTTGGTGTTAAACAGATTCCCCAGGATTACATCAACGTTGCTAAGGTGATTCAGGTTTCTCGCCAGAAATACTTCTTCAAGATTTTGCTTCCCTCGGCGCTGCCTTATATTTTCACCGGATTGCGTGTTGCGATTAGTTTGGCTTGGTTGGCCATTATTGCGGCAGAGATCGTTATGTCCGGTATTGTTGGCATCGGATTCTTTATCTGGGAAGCTTACCAAAACAACTACATCAGTGAGGTGATTTTGGCCCTGGTTTGGATTGGTGCGGTGGGTCTGTTGTTGGATAGCATGATGGGTTGGTTGCAGAACAAAATCACCAAAGGTTAACGGCTCTATTGGCTAATTAAATCGTTGAATTGGTCGTTGATGGCGTAGATTGCGGGCGCGGGAGACGCGCCCCTACCAGTCAACGGTCAATTCTTTACAAATCCTCCTTCCTAACCCATTCAGGAAACCATCATGACCACCGTAGAACTCGTCAAAATTGCTAGCGCTGGCAAAACCTTCCCGCTCAGCGGCGGTAAAGAATACATCGCCCTACGCGGCATCGATCTCGATATCCGACGCGGGGAATTCATCGCCCTAATTGGCCACTCCGGCTGCGGCAAATCTACCCTGCTGAACATGATCGCGGGCCTAGACCTGGCCACCGAAGGCACCGTCGAACTCGAAGGCCTGACTATTACTAAGCCGGGACCCGATCGCATCGTCGTCTTCCAAAACTACTCCCTACTGCCCTGGCTGACCGTTAGAGAAAATGTCGCCCTGGCCGTCGATGAAGTGCTGACGGAAAAAACGCCCAAGGAACGCCGCGAAATTGTTGAACATTACATTGGCGTTGTTGGCCTGACCAAGGAAATTGAAAAATACCCCAACGACATGTCCGGCGGGATGCGCCAACGGGTGGCGATCGCCCGCGCTCTTGCGGTTCAGCCCAAACTCCTCTTGCTCGATGAACCCTTTGGCGTTTTGGATGCCCTAACGCGCGGTAACCTTCAAGAGCAACTCGTCAAAATCTGCGAAGACAACCAAATCTCCGCCCTCATGGTGACCCATGAAGTGGATGAAGCGGTCTTGATGAGCGATCGCATCGTCATGCTGACCAACGGTCCTGAATCCAAGGTGGGCCGCATTCTGGATGTGGATCTGCCCCGGCCCCGCAAGCGTTTGGAGGCGGTCAAGCACCCCAGCTACTACCAGCTCCGCAGCGAAATCATCTACTTCTTGAACCAGCAGAAGCAGGTGAAGAAAATGCGATCGCGTAAGGTCCAGGTGGTCAAAGGCCATGGTCTCGAAAAAATTAACCTGGAACTGGGGTTTGTGCCGCTGACGGCCTGTGCGCCGATGATTGTGGCCAAGGAAAAGGGCTTTTTTAGTAAGCATGGCCTAGATGAAGTGTCCCTGGTGCGGGAATCGAGCTGGCGCGGTGTGGTGGATGGCCTGACGGGTGGCTATATTGATGCCGCCGCCATGCCCTCGGGGATGCCCATGTGGATTACCCTCGGCGGCGCGGGCAACCAGAGTGTGCCGATCGTCACCTCCCTCACCCTCAGCCGCAACGGCAATGCCATTACCCTCGATAAGCGCTTCCAACAGCAGGGCGTCAAAACCCTGGCTGACTTCCGGGACATGATTCGTTCATCGCCGGAAAAACCCCACCGCATGGGTGTTGTGCATCCCTGCTCCATGCATAATTTGCTGCTGCGCTACTGGCTGGCCTCCGGGGGGATTGACCCCGATCGCGAACTCAACCTGAAGCAAATTCCCCCGGCCCAGATGGTCGTTGATCTAAAGGGCGGCACCATTGATGGCTTCTGCGTGGGGGATCCTTGGAACCTGCGGGCTGAGATGGAGGGGATTGGGTTTACTATTGCCCGAGATATTGATATCTGGGATGGCCATCCCGGTAAAGTGTTGGGTTGCCGTAGTGATTGGGCCGCTGCCTATCCAAACAGCTATATTGCCCTCACTAAAGCAATGCTGGAGGCCTGCCAATATTGTGCCGATCCCAACAATGCCCAGGAAATCCGCAGCATTCTAGCTCGTAAAGAATACCTCGGCACCAGCCTAGAATTTATTCACCTAGGCGGCCCGAAGGATATTGTCCCAGGCGCAGAGTCCGTTGCCCACCATGTATTTGCTGGCCCTGGCGTCAATCGGCCCAGCCGCACCGAGCATCTCTGGCATATGGTCGAAATGGCTCGCTGGGGTGATGTTCCCTTCCCCCGGAACTGGGTGGAAATTCTGGAATATGTCTGCTCGATCGGTGTCTTCAGTACGGCATCTCGTGAACTCGGTCAGACTGAGGTCTCCTATAGCCGCAGCGAAATTAAACTCGTAGACGGCACTGTATTTAATGCCGAAGACCCGATTCAATATCTCAACAATCTCGAAATTAAACGCGATATCACGATGGCTGAAATTCCGTTGCCTCGATGATTCGATCGGCTGTATGCGACCCCATGCATGCATAACCTAGGGCGCATGCGATGCGCCCCTACCGTACGGGCGCATTGCATGCGCCTTTTATCCAAACCACCCACAAATCAACCAAACCATGACTACCACCACCCGTTTCAAACCCGCCCCGATCGAATCGACTACGAACCCATTTATTAGCTGGGACAATGTTACCAAAATCTACCCCGCTAGCAGTGGTCCCAATGTCGTCATCCAAGATATCAACCTGACTGTGAAAGAGGGCGAATTCGTCTGCATCATCGGCCATTCCGGCTGCGGTAAATCGACCCTCCTGAACACCCTATCTGGCTTCGCTACTCCCACCGAAGGCCGCGTCACCATGCGTGGCACCCCCATTACAAAACCCGGACCCGAGCGCATGGTGGTGTTTCAAAACTATTCGCTGATGCCCTGGTTGACGGCCTACGACAATGTCTACCTGGCCCTAGACTCTGTTTTTCCCAACAAATCTAAATCCGAGAAGGACCGGATTGTCCAAGAAAACCTCACCATGGTGGGCCTCGGTGACGCCATGCAGAAGAAGCCCCCCCAGCTCTCCGGCGGGATGCGCCAACGGGTGGCGATCGCTCGCGCCTTCTGTCTCAAGCCAGAGGTGATGATTTTGGATGAACCCTTCGGAGCACTCGATGCGATTACCAAGGAAGAAATGCAGGAGGAGGTCTCCCAGATCGCCATGGATCATGGTTGTACGGTCCTGATGGTCACCCATGACATCGACGAATGCCTGTTCCTGGCCGATCGCCTGATCATGATGACCGAAGGCCCCGCCGCCAGCATTGGGGAAATCCTGGAAATTCCCTTTGAGCGGCCCCGCGATCGCGAGCAAATCCTGGAAGATCCCCGCTACTATGACCTGCGTAACCGCGCCCTAGAATTCCTCTATCGTGGGAACCATTAACGAACCTATTCCATGCAGAACAAATTGTTTCGCCATATCGGGCGAGCGACTAGCGATCGCGCCTTTCTCCACTACGCAGAATTCTTTGAGACCCTAATCGCAAAAATTCTGCTAGTGGTGATTATCTTGATCACCATCTATGCCGTCGTAGATCTCGCCATTAACCTCAGCCAAATCGTCCTCACCAACCAAATTGGTTCCCTCGGCAAAACCCTAATCAGCATCTTCGGATTGTTTCTGAACATACTCATCGCCCTGGAACTGTTGGAAAACATCGCTGGCTATCTGCGCAAACATGTCTTCCAGGTCGAACTGGTGATCGTCACCGCGATCATTGCCGTCGCCCGCAAAATCGTCATCCTCGATCTTGAAAAAACCTCAGGTCTAGACCTCATTGGTCTGGCCACCGCCATTATTGCCCTGACGATCGGCTACTACATCATCCGCATCTCCAACCAAATCAGAAACAGCTAAAGCCAAGCAACTGTAGTAGATTAGTAAAGGCCAATTTACGAGCAAGCCCCATGACCATCTCGATGTATCAAGCCTCCGTCCCCGTGATTATCCGCTCCCTCACCAACCTAGCGGCGATCCTCGAAAAAGCGGCTGCCCATGCTGAAGCCAAGAAGATCGATCAAAGTGTCTTCCTGGGCAGCCGCCTCTTCCCTGACATGCTTCCCCTGGTCAAACAAATCCACATTGCCACCGACATCACTCGTAGAGGTGTCGCCCGCCTGGCCGAAGTCGATCCGCCCTCCTTCGAGGACAACGAAACCACCTTTGCTGAACTCGTCGATCGCATCGATCGCAACATCACCTACCTCAAAACCCTCACCCCCGCCCAAATTGATGGCTCCGAGGAAAAGACCATCACGCTCCCCGTGGGCAAACAAACCATGACCTTCCAAGGTCTCCCCTACCTTACAGGCTTCATCCTCCCCAACCTCTACTTCCACACCACCACCGCCTACAACATCCTTCGCCACAACGGCCTAGAAATCGGCAAAATAGATTTCCTCGGCAAACCCGAATAATCTTCGCTGGGCGCTCTCAAAGCGCCCACATTAAGAGTTTTAATAGTTCCCCGCCAAACGCCCCAGACCTAGGTAGAGTGAGACAACCCAACCTCACCGAACCCCATGGAACCCCAAACCACCGCGATCGAGCACCAAAACGTTCCCGTGGCCCACGAAGGCCTCCACAACTTCCTCTACAGCTCCGACGACGAGCATAGTGCCGCCGCGCCCACAGCGATTCTTCCCGAAACCACGGATGCGATCTTGGCCCTTGACGAATGGTGTAACAGTATTGGCGAAGCCAAGATTGCTGGGGTCTACGGGGTCTATGACAGCGATCGCGCCCTCCAATACGTCAACATTTCCCGCAACGTCACCCTCTCCCTCCGAGGCCACCAAACCCAGCTCGGCAATGACCTCTGCGCCTTCGTTCGTGTCACGCCCTTCACTTTCCCCAAGCGCGAGGAGATGACAGCGCTACAGACAGCTTGGATCGCAGAGAATGGTGCTATTCCGATCGGCAATAGCGACCCCGACAGCCTCTGGGCCAACACCACAGGCCAGGCCGCGATCAATGCCATGACTCCCGCCGAACGCGCTGCCTACGAAGAGAAGAAGTTAAAACTGCGCAAGGCCATGGCCGACTCTACCCTCGCCCGTGAGACCCCGATCGAAACAACACCCCAGGCGGTTGACTCTGACGACTGGAGCACCATCATCAAATCCCAAACCCAGGAGACGCTTTAATCGAGGATCGCCCCTCGTTTTTGTAGATCAGCTTTTTGCAAGGGTGTTAATCCAGTTAGGTTAGCACCCGTTAGATCGGCGCCACTGAGATTCGCAAAACTAAAATCGGCATGAGTGAGATTCGCGTCTTTGAGGATCGCACCCGTGAGATCAGCAACACTGAGGTTTGCGCCCGTCAAATTTGCGCGACTAAAATCCACAGTAGACCTCTTTCACATTAGGTCAAAGTGATATGGAGCAGGCTCCTGAGCGAAAAGAGGTTTACTTTTACAAAAAAAAAGAGGAAAATCAGGACAGTACATAGTTATTAAACAGCGTCCTGATGAATTATAAAATAGCACGAAAACTTCCCCCGGCACAATTCAAACGCCGCTTTGGCCTTTCTCATGAGACCTTTCAGTTGATCTTGAAAGCCTTAAAACCCTTCTGGCGAACCCCCAGTACTCCTGGGGCAAAACCCAAACTTCCCCTCGTCGATTGGATTTTGATCTGTTTAGAATACTGGCGGGAATATCGCACCTATTTCCACATTGGCAGTAGTTGGGGCGTCAGTGAAGCAACGGTTTGGCGGATTGTCCGCTGGGTAGAAGATCATTAATCCAGTCACCCAAGTTTCATATCGCAGGAAAAAAAGCATTGCGCGGGTTTGCACCGCCAGAAGTGGTGGTCATGGATGCCA
>JAAUSA010000025.1 GCA_012031975.1 Alkalinema sp. RU_4_3
CAAACAAATTAATCGTCGAGTCCAAATATCTGGAGCACAGTGGAAACCTGAAAATGTGCCACAAGTCCTTGCCCACAGGGCTGCCTATGTTAGTGGATTATTCTCCCTAAAAGGATGACATGTTCCCATAGCCTCACAGTTGATCCCTTGTCAAAGTCAACCATAGCTTAGGTTTAGCTATAGGATCGCCGTAATGGCTCGATCGCTAAATCAGATTTGATTTCGATCACATTGATAAGAGCGTTTTCGACGATGTTCATCGGCATACAAGCATCCCACAGGCTAGGCAGCCTCGTTGTTAGCAAGAATGGCGGTGGCAATTTCTTCAGGATGGGCTTCAGCATAGGCCCAAGCATTGACTAGATCGGCAGCAGCAATGTGGACATAGTCTTGCAAGAGTTGAGATTCAGCGATACCAATCTGTCGAGCTTCGACCAGTAGCCAAACGGCAACTCGGGTTCCGGCAATACAGGCTTCCCCGCCGCAAACACCAGGCGTTTTGGTGATGCCCCTGCCGCCCATACTCAAGGCTTTGGTCAAACCTTGCACAATTTCTGCTTTGTCAGAAAGCGAGAGACTGAGCAGTTGCTGTTCAAGTTCTTGGCGAGTCATGGAGAGTAACCATGGTTGGGAATATGTTTATTGTAATGCCTTCTCTCCCCAATGCCTAACCTATACTCGATGACCTATGGTCAGTCGTAGACCATCGCCTCCCCGAAAGAATCCACACCGCCTATAGTCGGTCGTAGACAATCGATCTGCCAAAAGCCCCAAGAGATTGTCTATGCTATATTTAATCCAGATATCCTCTAAAACTTCATCCTGGGAGGCATAGCAATGACCATCCAAGACACTGCGATCGAAAAACTCCGCCAACTCCCAGCCCCCCTCGCCCAACTTGTCAACGACTTCATCGACCTCCTCCTCCAATGGGCTCACCCACCGCAAACCGCCAATCCGCCGATCGCGATCGCCCCGGCTTCCCTAATACTAGTCCCCGATTCCCAAACGGCCTGGGACAACGCCATGGCCCAAATTGCCAACCCAGATCCCAATCAACATGCCGCAGTCACCAATCTTTTCGCGACCTGGGCCACAGAAGACGACGATATAGCTGAACAACAAGAAACCCTTCAATGGCTCGCCCAAGCCCTAGATGACAACACCAAATAGCTCACACTGCATCCGGATCGATCCCCAATTCCCGAAGTTTTGCCGCCAAGCGTTGCGATCGCGCCGTTTCCTCGTCTGCCCGTAGCTTCTCCCGATTTGCTCGTAGATTTTCCTGATCGGCCCGCTCCTCAGCTGATGGCAGCAGATTTCCCGCGCGATCCCACCACCGCAGCCAAGGCAATGTCTGGCGACTGTACTCCCCTTGCCAAATCCCTAACTCCACATCCATCGGCGGAATTTCATAGTGGCCGCGATCGTTCGCCATACATCTCTCATAACACCCATCAATTAACTGATAAACCTCAACAGAAGCCTTCTGCACCTCATAAATGGCATAAAAAGGAATCCCAATCGCCTGCTCATAGACCCAGAATTTCCCAACCTTAGCATCCTTATCCTTGGATGGAGCTGTCCGATCGCGCTCCTCAGCCCCATTATCTGAAACAAACTCGATTGCAATCAAAGGCACCACCTTCTCTTTCCACATCACATAGGAACGCCGCATTTTCCCCTTGAGTAATGGCGGCACACCAGGCACATAGAACCAATCTGGCGCTTCTGCCCCTTTTTCTGGAGGTTTGACTAAGCGCCAGTAAATTCCTGAATCTTGGCCGATCGCATATTGCCCGTCTGGATGAAGCTGATCCAATACGGGAGCGATCGAAGTCGTCAATAAAATACTTTGAGGATGTTCTTGAAAATTCTTCACGAAGGTTCCATCGGACTCAGGCAATTGAGTGTGGTCCGGGAGGTTGAGGACTGGTTGGGATTGAGCGATTGTCATAGGTTTATGTCTTCCCTGAACGCGCTGGCATCAGTCTAACGGATTTTGAAGCATGTGGTATCCTCCCTAGGGAAGAAAGTCTCAAGACCTTGGGCTGTTTCCTCAACACCGAAGCCCTAGGCAACACCCGACTGCAAACCAGGGCGCGGACAGTAGCTCATATTGCATCCGGATCGAGCCTAAAGTTTCGTGGCCAACTGTTGCGATCGCCTTTCATCTAATCCACGATCGCATTCAGCAAGACTTCTGCCAAACTCATATCCGCCATATCATCCAGCGTTACCGTATCGACAATATCGAATTTCGCACCCACTTGCTCCAATTCATCATCTAGGAGTTTTAGATATTTAGTAGCATTGGCATCGCGGCCCGTCTGGATAAACGAGATCGCTAATTCTTCATCGCGATCCATCGATTGGGTGGCCCGGACGATCACCTCAATGACGGCTCGCTTGTCATCCGGCTCGCCATCGGTGACCACCAGAATGGTTTCCCCATTCGGCTGACTCTTCCCCTGCTGCTTGCGCTGGAAGTAATCCTGGGTGGCAGATTGCAATACGTCCGCCAGATCGGTCGATCCCATCGGATCATTCTCCTGGAAAATCTGAGCCACCTTCGCCGCTGTCACATTGTTGTAGCGTTTGAAGCGGCTGGAGAAGGTGTAGACCGTGATTCCATCGGGATCGAGCTGTTCGCACTTACGGGCCAGGGCCAGGGTGGACTCCTGGGCCTGCTCCCAGCGGCTGACGCGATCGCCGGGGTCGAGGGTAGACATGCTGCCGCTTTTGTCGAGAATCAGGGTGTAGTCACGATGGGTCAGGAGTTGCTGGGCGTTCATGGGTGCGATCCCTCAAAAAATGAAAGAAAAATGAAATCCTCTCTTCACCCTAGCACAGATCCATCAAAAATGAAAGGAAAATGAAAAGCCCCTCAAATTTGATCCTAGGGGCCGATGATTTGACGTTGGCAGTTGAGTTCAGTAATGGCGATCGCAAACAATATAATATTTAACAGTTGTCATGGCGATTTGGAGCTTAGTAGCCCAAAACCCCAAAGAGCGATAGACATGTCTGCCTGAATCAAGGATGAATCGGCGGCAGCCAACCATTACCCCCTTTGAGTACTAAAATGCTTTTCCCCCTTGCGATCGATCCCCTAGTCAGTCAGCTATCCAGTTATTTTTCGCGATTGCCTCTTTTGACTGCAGCAACGGAAGTTGATGCACCCATTGTGCTGACGGGCGTTTTACTAAGTTTGGTGGTGATTTACGTTGCCAGCAAGCTCGGCGGTGAGTTATCTAAGCGTTTAGATTTACCCCCAGTACTCGGCGAGTTGATTGCGGGTGTCGTCGTGGGGGTCTCGGCGCTGCATCTGCTGATATTTCCCGAGGGTAGCTTGCAGGCCTCCGATTCGGTGATCATGAATATACTCCAGCGCATTGATCACCTGAGTCCTGCCAGCTTAACGGGGATCTTTCAATCGCAAAGTGAGGCCATTTCAATTCTGGCGGAATTGGGTGTGATCGTCCTCTTGTTTGAAATTGGGCTGGAATCAGATTTACAGCAGCTCAAGGCCGTGGGTGCCCAGGCCGTCACCGTGGCCTGCGTTGGCGTTGCGGCACCCTTTGTTGCGGGGACAGGGGGACTCATGTGGCTGTTCCATGTTCCGGCGATTCCAGCGATTTTTGCCGGGGCAGCGCTCACGGCGACCAGCATTGGCATTACCGCCAAGGTGTTGTCAGAATTGGGACAGCTCAAATCGACGGAAGGGCAGATTATTGTCGGTGCAGCCGTCATTGATGATGTGTTGGGCATCTTGGTCTTGGCGGTGGTGGCGAGTTTGGCTAAAACAGGGACGATCGATATTGTTAATGTTGTTTACCTAATTATTAGTGCTACGGTTTTCCTCATCGGATCGATTCTCCTGGGGAGCTTTTTCAACCAGAGCTTTGTCGCAATTGTCCAAAAACTGCAAACCCGTGGCAATATTGTCATTCCGGCATTAGCCTTTGCGTTCTTCATGGCATTTTTGGCCAATGCGATTCATCTAGAAGCAATTTTAGGGGCCTTTGCGGCGGGATTGGTGCTGGATGAAACCGATCAGCGCAAGGAGCTAGATGAGCAGGTGAAGCCGATCGCCGATCTCCTCGTACCAATTTTCTTTGTTACAGTTGCCGCTAAAGCTGATTTAACGGTGTTTAATCCTATGGTGCCAGAGAATATTCCCGGTCTTACCATTGCCGCTTTTTTGGTGGCGGTCGCGATCGTCGGCAAGGTGATTACAGGTTGGGTTGTGTTCGGGCAACCGGGCATTAATCGTCTGGCGATCGGGATTGGGATGATTCCGCGTGGTGAAGTGGGGCTAGTGTTTGCCGGGATTGGTTTAGCCAGTGGTGCCCTTGACAAGCCCTTGGCCGCAGCGATGATTATCATGGTGATCTTGACCACGTTTCTCGCACCACCGTTTCTTCGGTTTGCCTTCGGTACTGCCGAATCGGAATAATCAGCAGAGAGATTGGGGCCTAAATTCTCTGTAGCAGTGCTTTTGCCGTGACTAGTGGTCGGCTATCTTCGCGGCTACGGAGAATTTTCTGGGGTTAATGAAACCATTTCGGAGATTAACTTCCCAACTTAAAGGCTTCAACAAATAGACCATAAACAAGACCTAATTTGAGATTATTGAGAAACACGATCCACAGTGGACGCCGCCCAAAAATTGCGACGGACTCAGGCTGAGGGCGACCAAAGCTGCTGCCATAGGTAACCCGACTAATCACCTCCGTAATTGCCGTCAGGATTGACGCGACCACAATATCTAGCTCGGCTCTTTGGCCCGTAGATGATGAAATGACACTGGCGAGAAAATTACCGAATAATAGGCTAATAATCAGCAGCGAAGTTCGCCGCCAGGGATTCTGGCTCCACTGGTCAAATTGCCCAAATAGTCGATCGAATAGTGTACTAAGCCGAGTCCTTTGCATATTTATTCCTGTCGATGACGATTAGTTTCTTGCCAAATATTACCGATACCTTTGATTATACCGCGACCGATCAAACCAATACCACGACCGATAATTTCGGTCAACAAATAGACCACAGCGCTACCCAGTATTGTAGCCGCAGATTGTAGTCGGGGGGCGAGCGCATCGCGGGTTTCTAGGGCGAATGTTACGGCTAGGGGAATCCCTGAAAGTTTTGCGAGTTCCTGGGGCCGGGCCGCGTAAATAGTAATGCATTGGATGCCGTACGTTGTGAAGACAAACAGCCGATATTTGCTTTCAAAGATAGCCTGAGGTTCGGCAAAATAGCGATTAATGCGATAACGCCAGGACAGATCGTTCCGAAATCGGGCAATCTCGCGGGTGGACAGTAACCGCCGATCGAAAAAGCTGAATTTAATTTCATCTGAGTTACTGAAGTAATTGAGTAACGGTTGAATCGTAGCATTTGCTAGCTCAATGGTGAGATTTTCGAGTAATTCGCAGGCGCGATCGATGGCTATCTGAGTACCTGCTGCATTGATCCGATTGTCGATCGCCAAGGGGCTCTGAAAGAGTAGGTAATTTAATAAATCGCTTTTCTGGGGAATTTTATCAAGAATCTCGGCTTCCACCACCGCTCGATCTTGGAGTAGCGTGGGGACAATTTCTTCCTGGGCGTCCATCGTTTGATAATACCGACCGAAAAAATCAGTTGTTACTGACGCCCATAGGTCTTGCCAAATCATCGTCTGTTTTGCTGGCAATTGAGCCACTGTCATTTGAGAAAAGCGTAATTCATCGAGTAGCCCTTCAAATTGGCGGAGAATCAGATAGAAGAGTTCTCGTTTTTTTTCTGTTTTCAATAAATCTATTTCTAGAGGCGTAGGTGTCAGGTTATCTAGATTGAATTGCAATTTAGCGGCGACTTGATCGAATACTCTGGCTTGTAAGTCTCTCGGCGTGATTTCTGTCGTGGCGATAGTTTTAAGTTCACTCAATTCAAGGGCACTTTGGGGGCTTTGAATGGGTGGCAACTGCGGTGTAGTGGACGGCTGAGCGCCAGCTAAAAGCCGATTGACGAGCCAGCGTGCGGCTTTTAGCTCCCGTTGCGTCCCGTGAACATTAAACGATCTAGGGCCGACATTTGTGGGTTAGTCAGCGCAGTGTTTAGTTCGGCTAGGGCTGTTTCGATCTGCTGTACGCTGGAAGAACGGATACCTTGAAACAGCCTACTTACCGCAGAATCCTGGAATTTTTCGATCGAATTAGCAGCAGGTGAATCGGCATAGCGCGACGACTGGTACAGGATTTCCGGCACCCAGTTTTCTGTACCCGCCGCGATCTGTCGAATGTATCCCACTAAATCTAAGACAGGGCTGCCCCGCAGACAGCAACCTTCAACCCCCATCGATCGCAGTTCCTGCAAATGAGGATCTTGGGGCGTGGCGAGCAACAGCACCGGCAAATTGGGATAGGCAATTTTAACTTGCCGACAAAACGCGAAGGGAGATAACTGCTGGTTACCGAGGTCTGGAGATAGTCCCAATAGAACTAGGTCGATCGCATCTGCTGTGCCCATCCGTTCCATTATCGCCAGCAATGCCCTAGAGCTAGCTTCAGTATCCATCGCTACTTGCAAATCTGAGAACTGCCCTAGACAAGCAACTAAACCCAATCTCACCACAGGGTCGAATTCAACTACCAAAATTTGGATGGGGCGACCTGCCATAGTATTGATGGACATTGTTGCTATTGGCTATGCAATTATGACATAGTTTGGCTCGATCGCCAGCAAGGATTATATTTTCTTAAGAAATAAAAATCTATTGAGATGGGCGATTGGCAGCCTAGGGGGCAATCCAACGCCCAATAGACGATCGTCGCAGCAGTTGGTGTAGCCCCCAACAGGCGAGCAAATTACCGATCGTCAGCACCGGAATCAACCACAGCGGATTCATGGTTAGGGTATCAATCCAAAGGGGCCATCGCCCCGATTGCAGGCCGTAGAAGGGTAGCATATGCGCCAAATAAATGGTAAAACTCGCTCCACTGATGCCCCCGATCGCCCGGTAAAGCCAAGGATATTGCTGGCTGAGTTGGTGGTTGGGTAGGCTTTTTAGCAGTAGATAGATGCCGATCGACAGCCCCAAGGTCAATGGTGATGTGGCGTCATAAATCACAGTGGACGGATTACCCGTTAGCGGATTAATCACCAGCGGCGTGGCCACGGCCACCGATACCCAGCCGCCGATCGCCAACCCTGCGGCCCATCGTCTTAAGTGCGGGGTCAACGGCAATGTATCGAGGAAATAGCCCAATATAAACATGCCAGCCAAACCATTAATATTAAAGAAATTCGTCAGATATACAGTCGGCAACTTCAATACCGCCGTTAAAAACGGCAACATCTGACATAAAATAAACCACAATATTAAGTAATAGCGAAGGGTGGCGCGATCGGCATATCGCACAGCCACCCGCAGGACAGGCGTCACCATATACAATCCCAAAATCATATACAAAAACCACAAATGCCCATAGGCGGGTTTTGCTAATAGGCCCAATACCTGTTGAAACCAGGGCAATGCTGCGGTTTCTGGGGATTGACAGAAGCATAGATAAACGATCGACCAAAGCCCTCCGGGGATCAGTAATTTCCCCAGACGTTTGCGCCAGAAAGTACCCAGGGATTCTACCTTTCCATTTCCTAGCAGCAGTGCTCCACTGAGCAGGATGAATAGGGGTACTGCGCAGCGGGACAGGCTATGGACGATATTGCCGATCCACCACCAACTGATTGGTACTTGCTGCCAGCGATCGACATACAAAACTGAGGCATGGAGCAGGACGACCGCCAGCGTTGCCCAGGCTCGAATCACATCGGCATGCAGTAGGCGTTTTGGTAATACGGGTGGAGAGAGAAGAGAAGTCATGTTGTAGAAGGGGCATCCAAAATTTGTCCTGTAGAGACAAATCGCCCAACATATCTTACGCAGGTAGAATAAGACTTTCCGGACAAAACGTTGAGATCGGCAGTATGTCCCTGGGGATGGCGTCTGGCTCGGCTTGAAGTAGCCGATCGCGGTGGAGGGGCGATCGGATGGCGACGGTGTCGAGGCGTTTGGGTTGAGGGATCATCATTTGATGCTTGGGTGTCGGTGTTCTGGGTGATGGTGAGGTCGATTTGGTATTAGACGCAGTACACTAGACTAGGAATCCTTCAATTTGCCGCAATAGAACAACATCAATTATGGCTTATAGCAACTTCACTCTACGCAAGGTAAAGCAAGAATTTGAATTGACAATTCAGGAAAGAGAAAGCTTTTTGCCTGAAATTGAGCCGATTGTCCCTAGCGATTACTTGACTGAAACCCTACGACGCAATTTGGCATTGGCCCTGGCAGTGGGAACGGAGAAGGCGCGATCGGAGCTACTCATTAGTCCGGTACTCGTGGAAGTTCGTGAGCGTTCGGGACGGGCCGTCAGTATCTTTTCTGGGACAGATTTTACGGTGGATGAGTCCTTGGGTTTGAATGGAATCTGTGATTTTCTGATTAGTCGCTCGGAAGAGCAGTTGCTGATTGAAGCGCCTGTGATTGTGATTGTTGAAGCCAAGAAGGATGATCTAAATTCAGGTATGGGTCAATGCATTGCCGAGATGATCGCGGCCCAAAAGTTTAATGAGATGAGTGGGAATAGTATTGAAGATATCTATGGAACGGTGACGACGGGGAGCCTTTGGCGGTTTCTGAAGTTGAATGCGAAGACGGTTTCTGTCGATTTGACTGATTATTCGATTTCTCCGATCGATCGAGTCTTGGGAATTTTAACATTCCTCGTTCAGGCGAATTGAAAAAGTATAATGTAGCAAATCTGTGGAAAGCCTCCTAAAAGACTATTGGGAATGGTGTCTGATGCGAGTCGAATTTAAGATGCCTACAATTATTTCTGCTCAAACGATCGATGATTTGACGTTGGTGGTTGAGTTTAGTAATGGCGATCGCAAACAATATGATATTTCACGGTTGTTAGAAAAGCCGATGTTTTCTCAGTTGAAGAGTCCTGGTTTCTTTAGGAGTTTTCAAGTTGAGGCTGGTGGATATGGGATCGCTTGGAATGATGAGATTGATTTGAGTGAGTATGAGCTTTGGCAGAATGGGATAGATGTGGTGGCTGTAGTAGAGGGCGATTGTGCTTCTGTTGTGGGATAGGGCGATCGTGTCTGTTGGTCCATCGATCGTAGTCCTATGATTGCAGTGGTAGGTAAGACTGATGACACAATTGCATATGGAAGTCGCCTCTGGTGGGACTGTTGTAATTCCTCCCGAGGTCTATGTCAATTCTACAGGAAGCAAGCTGAGCTCAAAGTCCCTACGGAGAGAGGAACTTTGAACTTAGTTAAGTTTTCGCTTGATTCAACATTTAATGTACTGATTGTTGAACGGCGACAGTTCCTAAAAATAACATTAGGAGAAAACCTGCGCGCCAGATAATATCCCACATCACAGCCAAGGCTCCATTCTCTGGTGGAATTCCAATGACTGCGGACACACTGATAGATAGCGCTAGACCGAAGAGCGCTAGGAGATAAAGCTTGATGACACGTGAGGCGATCTTAGGGAGTGTGTTGTTTTGGGGAGAGTGAAAATTTTTCATGGGATACTCGCTTGACAGTTGTAGATTAACTGAAGAACTTGAACTTTGAGAACGTTTTTGGAACTGCTCTTGGCGAATGAGTGCTAAACGATTATGTTCTAATTGACGAATACGCTGATCAAGATTTTGCATTTGACAGCTCAATTTCTTGATCAGATGATCACTCTGTTGAAGAACATCTAAACCGGGTGCGATCGATCGCAGTTGAGAAGTAATTTCGCTTAAAGACGGGGCTTGGTCGTGATGCTCACTGGCATCATCAGTTGGAGTAGATGATGGTGCCAGCCGATCCTGTGATGGTGTAAGTTCTCGCTGATAGCCAGAAAATTTTCGGTAAGTCAGGTTGTTGACAGACATGGGCTTGCTCTCCTAGTTGATGTGAGTGGAGTGATTCTTAAGGGCTGTTTGATACTGTCTCCAGCATGATGAGTCGCTGTTCTACAGCGGTGAGATAGTGCTCTAAGTTTTCAAGTGAGCCATAGTTTCTCTCTACGATTCTGCTGGTGAATCTAACTTGTCTCAGTAGTTCAGGTAGATCCTTCAGTTGGGGCTGAGGAGCGAAATCTGTGGTAATGCTGTTTGGTACGGTCTCCATGGTCTAGCACCTAATTGATATCACTCGCTTGAATTGATATCAAACAGTATACTTCTCTGAATGTATGATGTCAATCGATTCCCCGTCTACTGTTTAAAAGTATAGAAGGCTCGCAAGATGATCGTCTTGCAAGCCCTTCTATAATGGGAGGTCTTAGCCCTTGTTCCCTGAAGCCCAGTTTTGGCCTCAGCTTCAGTAAATATGATATCAGACAAGACCGAGGTCCTAGGAGGACAGATGTCGAATGACATTCTGAGCCACTACCAGGGTATTTTCCAAGCTATTGTCCTTCAGATACAGCCGAATTGTAGCGACTCCCGCTAAAAACTGACCTAGAGCTTGGATGCATTCTAGGATGCTGGCCACGTCTTGTTGTTTCAAGCGAGGGGCTATGGTGGCTTCGATCGCAGTAACGCAAGTGCCAATATCCTGTCCAATATCCTCCGCTTGAGTATTTTTTAGTAAGGGGTGAATGGCTGAGTTAAGAAGATTGGCAGTGCTCTGGGCATCTCCCCTATTCACCTGGGCACGAATCAGCTCATAACTGGCAACAAGTCGCTCAACTTCCCCCATCAAACTGACGGTGTCGCGAGTTTTATGGCTTTTTAGCTCTGGTTTAATTGTATCGATCAGTTCAAAGACAGTATCCGGCTGTTCTTGGAATAACTTCTGTAGGGAATGTGAAGGAGGAGCAGAGGGTTGTTCCGGGGCTTCTCGCTTTTGCTTTGCGGCGTCTTTAAGTATTTCTTCCATCCACGCATTAATAGACTTGCCTGACTGTTTAGCGGCAAAGAAGATGTCTTCGTGAATGTCTGGGGTGGTCCGGAAGGGTAACTTGCCAGAGAAGGTTTTGGATGGCCCCCGGTCCTCTTGTGTAGACATAGGTTCCTTTGGGGAGATCGGCTTGTAGTTATTATCCGAGGGAGAGATTTGCATGGTTTATCTCTCCTCGGAGACTGATACGAGTAGAGCTATATGAGGCCTTACAGAGCAATCGTTTCCGAATTGTTCACGTGGAGACACATCCAATAACGGATTGACCTTGTAGGCCGTAATAGTCGATATCATTGCAGGAATTTATCGGGTAGAAGAACATCACAGAACTGTATTCACTGGCAACAATTGCGAATCGGGTAGATATCAACAATTTTAATTCAGGATTACGGACTTTAACATAAACATTGACAAATTGTAAATTTTAATTACAAAAATCAGATCTCTTACAGTCTCTTTGACACTTATGCTTAATCAGTTTAACACATAAGATATCATTTATGATACCATAAAGCATGAATTTGCCAAAAAATATGCTCCAGGTAAGAAAAATTGCTTGAGCTTTATACTAATGTCTAGTACTGACTATCTGATATCTAGAGTGATTTCACTAGGCAGATACAGAGTTGAGGTCTCGTCCTTCTACGCTAGGTAGCCTGAACATGTTGGACAACCCCTACCCAAGGCAAGACGAAGAACAAGCCGTCTTGATACATTTTTCACTAATCAAGCCCTATGCTGGCTCGATCGGTGATCAGGAAGTTGCGTGGGCTTATGTGGAAGATCTTCTTAAGCAACTTAGTAGGGGTGTCCGCCTTTTTTGCTCTGAACATTATTTGAAGCATTTTTTAGTTGAGGTAATAGGAGTGGATCCGCAAGACCTGGATCCATGGCTTCAAGAGTGGGTTGATATGGGCGTTGAGCTACTGCCCGATCGAGATTTTTCCTTTTTCAGAATTATTTCGAATAATCAAGAATGGGATGATCACCTATGGGACCCTTACTTTGCTAATCTTTGCCTCTCTAAAGGTTGGATGCTAATGACCATCGATAATCCAGCGGTTTTCCGGCAACAGGGAATTTCGGTCGTTACACCTAATTGCTTCAGACTAGAGATCATCAGAGGCCAGTTAGAGAAGCTGTTGTGCTTGGAGTTCGTAGGCGAAAACTGTGATGCTGGTGAACCCCAAGCGATCCGATACCGATGGTTAATATGGATCGCAGCCCTTCTTTTGCTCTTGATGCGGTTGGGTGTTCGCCAAGGGGAGACGTTAGAAACCGTCGTAGGGAGCGAATCTTCTTCAGATCTAGAGCCGAACGTTAGCACAGGGGCCGAGGATAGGCCTGCGATCGGAAACAGTCCAGCCCAGCCAAATGGCGGAAATGATGAAGAGCCGCCATCGGCGTCTAAAATGGTCCGGCCGAGGCGCCCCGCTCCAGGCTCGCCACCCAGTGGCATGAAAGATGCTGTTGTTGCATGCACAGAAAATTCATGCCCAGGAGATCCAGGCCAAGAAAATCTAGACCAAGAAGATGACCTAGCGTCAATAGCTGCCGCCACCGCTATACGCAATTTAATCACCGAGTTGTTGTACCGAACAGGACAGCAGATCTTCGTTGAAGAGAATCTAAGAAATATTGCACTCCAAGCCGTGGTTTGGAGTCTGATTCTAGAGGCCAAGCGAGCTTTAGCTGGGAGCGTCTTTGGGTCTTCCCCGCAATCTGACAGTTCTAGATTAGAATCTAAAACTACAGTAGATCGCCACGATACTCGATCGCTCCACTACGTAGCTCCTTCAGCAGATGGTGACGTTGGATCTCGTCCCTTGCAGAATGATGCTTCTTATACATTCAAGTTCATTGGATCAGAAAAGCGCCTTGAACCATCTAAGTTGAATGAGCTGCATAGGCAGGTCGAACTAGAGAGAGAGGTGCTAGTTACCCAGGTTGTTGCAGCGGATACAAGACCGATCGTCAATGACCCTTCAA
Source organism: Alkalinema sp. RU_4_3 (assembly GCA_012031975.1). Classification (GTDB taxonomy): domain Bacteria; phylum Cyanobacteriota; class Cyanobacteriia; order Leptolyngbyales; family Leptolyngbyaceae; genus JAAUSA01. The sequence goes on from JAAUSA010000025.1 coordinate 12,952, forward strand.
AGCAACTAGTCCTAGAAGACCAAATCGATCGGCTCGATCGCCTTCCCTTAACGGGTGACGTACCCATCCTACCGAAGGCCCCTGACAGCCCATCAGATTCTACTGGTGTCACAACCAACAATCCAACGAATGATGCGCCGAGCCTGCCACCATCTAATCCCCCCCTGTCTCCCCAACCTGAGATCGAGCCGTTAGAAATTCTACGCCCTCGGGTATGGTCAGCGTTTAATGGCGTATACACAGTGGATGCTGGGGGGCAGATTTCGATCGACTATCTCATCGACGGTGGCTTCAATGAAGACTCTGTCGGAATCTTTGATTTGAGTCAGATGGATTTATTGCTCTTTGATCCCCAGGCGTTTGCTCAAGAGGCGATTCGTCGGGTGCTGAGCAATTCGAGCCTGGGTCATGTGATCCTGTCCGATCAAACTGAGGGTGCCAAGTTCAGCGGCAAACTGCTCTATGAGGACACCGATCATAATCATGGTCCCTATGCTGGGATAAAAACCTTTGAGATGAATCCTGGTAGCCAGTTTGGAATCATTATGATTCCTCAAGGTTCATTTCAATTGGGTTTGAATCAACCCGATCCCCAAGGTCCAATCTTCTCATTGGTAAATCCTGCTGGTAACTCGCCTTTCAGTAATGTGCAGATGGTTTCACTGTCTGGGGATTTGACTGTGGTTGGTATTGAAGACAGTTTACGGGCTGACAACTTAGACAAAGACTACAACGATGTAGTGATTCAGCTCAAGGGTGCAACGGGTTACCTACCAATACAGAACCTACAAGAAAATGATCGAAAATTCTTACCAGTATCGGAGAATATCGATCGCAAAGGTTCTGAAAGCCCTATTATACAACCGTCTCAAGGGATAGCTAAACTGGCGAACGACATGGTCATTAAATCCCTGAACCCTGTGAATGAGGATCCATCTGTCCAGTCGCTAGAATTTCAGCGGACTCGGGTATGGTCGGAATTTGATGGTGTATATACTGTGGGGGCAAGTGGGCAGATTTCGATCGACTACCTAGTAGATGGTGGCTTCTACGAAGGCTCTGTCGGAATATTTGATTTGAGTCAGATGGATTCTTTGCTTACTGATTCTCGGGCATTTGCTCAAGAGGCGATTCGCCGTGTGCTTAGCAATTCAAGTTTGGGTCATGTTGTTCTTTCTGATCAGACTGAGGGAGCAAAGTTTAGTGGAAAATTACTCAATGAAGATGCTGATCATAATCATGGTCGTTATGCTGGAGTCAAGACTTTCGAGATGAACCCTGGTAGTCAGTTCGGTCTCATTATGATTCCTCAAGGTCTATTTTCCCTTGGCTCGAATCAGCTTGATCCGCAACGACCTATTTTCTCTTTGGTCAATGCCAGTGGGAACTCGCTTTTCCGCAATGTGCAGATGATCTCATCGCCGGAAGACTCTTCTGTGATTGCGATCGAAGATATTCCATTAGATGAGAATTCCGATAAGGATTATAATGACATAATCATTCGACTTGAGGGCGCAAAAGGTCATTTGCCAACCCAAGGACTACAGGCAAGTCCTGATAGCATTGATTGTAAAGGTTCGACAAAATGGCTAAATAATGAAGATCCCTTCAAAAGACCTGCTCTTAAAACCACTGAACTGCCTCCAAACCAATTATTGACTTCGCCACATGAAAACCTTGAGCTACGGTAACAACGCGCCAAGGATGAAAGATTCCTGAGAGTAGTGGTTTCAGCTAGTTTTCTAGTTCTTGCAACCGCCTTTCTGCTTTGCCGATCAGGTACTTTCGGGTTATTTCATCCTCAACGCCTCGTGCCAGATTGATTCCATTAATAAGCATCTTTTTCTCTTCAGTTAGTTGACCCAGTCTGCGATAAATAGGAGCGATATAATCAATGAGATTTTCACTCTGGTTACAAGTATCATGTTCTTGTTCATAAAATGTATTTGCTTGGGACAAGTACTTGAGCGCTTCATAGGGGTCTGATTCCATTTGACCAAATCGTTGATAGGCATTTGCCTGACCTAAAATATCGTCTGGCTCAATCAGCTCTAAAGCTTCACGATAAAATGCCTTTGCTAAATCATTCAATGTCATAATGCGCCAGATTTCACCTATCCCGAAAAGGATCTCAGCTTTCCCTGAACGACTTGAAACCTTCTCTCTTGCTTGCTCATAGTATTCTAAAGCTTCGTCGTAGCACTCTTTCTTTTTTAGGACATCACCTTTGCCCTTTAAAGCTCTTGACTCACATTCAGTATCATTAACCTGACGAGATCTTTGAATCGATTGATCATATGCCTCTATAGCTTCATCTAGTCTATCTAGTTTCTCTAAAATATCCCCAATATTTTCCAAGGATTTCGCTATCCCTTGAATGTGATTGTTTTGTTTATATAAGTCAACAGCCCTCTTTAGATGAGATAAACGTTCTTCTAGCGTACAATTTGGGTAATTATTCCAACCTAACCAATGATAGATAGCTGCTTGAATATCTTGCCTGACAAGATTTGTGGATATTTGCTCAGTTAAGTTTTTGGCAAATAAGTTCAATCCGAGATCTGGAAGATCATAACTATTCCCATCAAGAAATGTATAAAAATCTTCCTGATAGTTTTCTCCTATACTAAATAATCCCTCGTGAGTGTCATCTATGCCTGTCAAGACTGAATGATAAATCCATTCAATTTTATCAAACTGGTTTTGTTGAGCTTTTTCCTCAAAATAACTAGCAGCATTTTTCGATAATCGATAAAATTCTTCGCGATCGCGCTCCCCTAGATTCTCTAACATTTTTCTTCGAGTTAATTCATGAATATTAAAATTTTCTCTACTGTGAAGACATGATTCTGAATTAGCTTCCAAATATTCTTCTGGCCCTTGCCAATAACCTCGAAATGATTCTACAAAAGGTAGGTTGTTCAGTTGTAAGTAGAGGTCCCCAATCTGGTTATCTAGTTCTGGCAATATAGCTTTCAGAACTTCTTCATTGAACCAATGTGGGATTGCAGCAGCCCAAACCAACGAAGCTAAATTATTAGGCAAAGTGGAAAGCAAAGATTCTGTGACGATCCAAGAACGATCCTCATCTGTTCGGGCATTTTCTAGCCGAGACCAAAGTGCTGGATCCATCTTATTTCATCCTCCGTTCAGCGTCTTGGTGAAAATGATATCCCAATGCTTGGGGAGAGCCTTTAATAATTCTTACTAAGCCTTCTACATGCGCTGAACTATGTTCAAGTCCTAGTTCCTTGGTAAAGTTCTCCCATTTCTGCGGATCATGAATCGCGTCTAAATGAAATCGTTTGCAATGGCGTTCCCATTGAGAATTTTCTTCCAGGGATTTTTGTCCTGATAATATGAGTCGGACATTATTGCTGCGTTTAATTTCCGGGAGCCATCCTCCATCTAACCAAGACACAATATCGCTTTGAGAATCATTGAATTTATCGATCGCTAATATTAGAAGCTTTTCTACATGCTCTAAATACTCACATAGATCTTGAAAAAAGAAATTTAGAGTGCGAGAAAGTATATACGGAGAGGCGCTATTTGTTGGCATTACTATGTTTGCGTCTAAACTCCCTGATATATAGTTGTTGCTAATTGCTACTTGGGGGGATGCGAGTTCTTGCGCTTTTTCAAAACGATTAAATTCGCACATGTCTTGGTGCTGTGACTTGCTGAATACTTGCAACTCACGAATGATTTGACTAAACAAATAGTCTGGCGCAATTATTGACTGTAGGTCCAAACGGATTACTAATGCATTACTAGGGCATTGGCTTTCAAAGTGATCTAGTAGAAAAGTTTTCCCAATTCCTGAGGAACCAGAAATTAAAACAATACAGTAATCTGTAGATTGTTGAGCCAAATTCAAACAGGCTTTAAGCTCATGATCTCGATTTGCTAATGCCATCTGCTATATTTCCTGATGCTCTAACCCTGTTCTATATTTGGCTGTCTCATGGAATCCATTGCAACCTCTGGGGTGTTAGCAGGAGTCAATACATTTTGAAATCTTTCCCCTATCTGAATCATTGGAAGTTTTTCATCGGCCTCATCAGAACCATTTGGCCTCAATTTGAATTCAGATTTATGATAGTTTCCTCTCCAAACATATCATTTGAAACAACATTAATTTCTTTTCCTTCTAATTTCACGCTACTTATCTGCGCAGTCGTATTCTGGTCAAAGTGTAAGTCAGCCCCTTTCATTTCCAATGAGGTTTTCCCACCAAATTCATTGCCCGCAACTGTGATACCTGCATTTATTTGTGATTTTTTCACTTGTGAAAATTGATTTTCTGATGGAGAATTTCGGAATAAACTTCTCAATTCACCTGAGAGCTTATCTCCTACCCGAGTTAACTTAATGGAAAGAAACTTTATTTTGCTTCGAAAAATAATTGCTAGCGCGACTAAAGCTAAGCTTATGACAATAGCCAAATAAACCGATTCCATAAGAACCTCACAGGGATTAGTATCATCTGTTGTATCGTATTTGCCAGAAATTGTAAACTCGAAATCGTCAGCAGCTCTCGCGGCTCCTTCCCTATACCCACCTTTACCTACCCATAAACCCGGTTCAAATCCCCGTCCGCTACCTCATACCCAAACAATCATACTCCAAATGCTACCCGACCCCGAACAGGCCCCCTCTCCCACTCGCATCCCCTCCACAGCCAAACACCAGCCAACGATCGCCACCTCCTGAGAAAACCAATCGGGCGATCGCCTTCATAAGCTCCAAAACAGTAAGCCAGATCTATCTCAAGAGAGAGGCAGCCTGTGCGATCGACGCGCTAGAATCGAACCAGTTAACAGCATTCTCCTATGCAAACCACCACTATCCCATTCGGAGTGTTGGATGGAAACCGATTCCCTGTTTTACCGCCTGTTCAAAGAAAAACCGAAGTTGGTCTTCGAGCTGCTAGGCGAGAAACCACCCAAGACAACCTACACCTTCGGCAGCCATGAGATAAAGCAAACCAGCCTCCGGGCCGATGGCATCCTCGAACCCAAGTCCCCTAAAAGCCCGATCGTCTTCGTCGAAGCCCAGGGCTATCTCGATCGAGAAAACAAGGTATACCCTAGCTTCTTCGCCAAGATCTTCATGTACCTGCGCGACGAAACCCCCGTTAACGACTGGCGAGCGGTGATGGTATTCACCCAACGCAAGTACGATCCAGGGGTACCCATCCACTACCAGGACTTTCTGGTCACCAAATGGCTTCGGTTGGTCTACTTGGACGAACTTAATGAGATGACCGACCAATCCCTAGAAGTCAGCCTGGTTCAGCTCATTGGCCTGAATAAACGATCGGCCTTCGAACGCGCCAAAACCCTCTTGGAACAAACCCAGCAACAAACTTCGGATGCCATAGAACAGCAACGGGTCTTAGAATGGGTAGTAACAGTCTTCGTTCACAAATTTCCCAAACTCAGCCGCGAGGAGATCAGAACCATGTTGGGCACCAAGGCAGAACTGAAGAAAACCCGCTTCTACCAGGAGATTCAGGACGAATTTCTGGTGGAAGCGATTCCCATGGGTCTTCAAGCAGGACTATCGGTCGCAGAAATTGCCAAGCGATTCAAAGTCCCAGTCAAACGGATTAAGGACATCGCTAAGAGTCATGGAATAGAGCTTTAGGCTGTAGATCGATTGTTTAGCTACCAACAGTACGTCGTTTTTACATTTGGTAGCCTCTCAAATCGGTGCAAGTAAGCTATCCACCTCGATCGCCACCTCCGAAAACGCGATCGGCGACACGCGATCGCCCCCTCTCAAAACAATCTCCTGGTCATAACCATCCCCATTCGGTTGTCGCAACACATAGAGGTTGCGCCCCGCCACATCAATCACCCAATATTCGAGAATTCCTGCCTTGCCGTAGGTCTGGGCCTTGGTTGTGCGATCAAAATCCAACGTAGAATCCGAAACCTCGACAATCAATAAAATGTCGTCCGGATAGGGATGGGCCGTCGAATAGGCATCAGTCCTCCGTTTCACAATTGCCAAATCAGGTTCCGGCTCAGAGGTCGCCAAGGTAATCGGCAACTGAACCCTAACCGTCACCTGCGACCCCAAGCTCTGCTTCAGGGATTCATCGGATTGCTGGGTTGTACTCGCGTGGGGTGGGCCTTGGGGTGACATACGAATAATTTCGCCATTGATTAATTCCACGCGATCGTTCGCCGTCAAAATTTCCGTTTCAATGAGACGATGGTATTCCGCAACTGTCCAGCGACGAAGTTCAACAGCAGTCATGGCATCAGAACCAGCTATGGGATTGACATCTCCCGATTATAGCATTGGGATTCTTACTCCACAGGCGGCAATTCCAGCGCGATCGGCCCCAATTTCCCAATCCGAAAATCATTCAGCAAAGTCTTCACCGCCCGATCGATATTCCCCTGAAACCGCTCATCCGCCAGTAGCTTCACATAACTCTCCCCCGTCACACCCAGCTCTACCACACCATAGCGATCGGCCAACGGCCCCCCCTGATTCAAACCCTTCAGCAAATCAACCAATTCCGCCGCCACAATTTGATATTCATAGCTCGCCTCACCAATGTCATCACAGATCGCCAGCTTAAGCGCCGCATGCTGATTATCCAAACGATTCGGCAGGACACCGGGCGCATCCAACAGCTCAATTTGGTCATTGATTCTGATCCAGCGTAGCGATCGCGTCACCCCGGCCTTGCGCGCACTATCCACCACCCGCTTCCCCAGCAGCCGATTAATCAGCGCCGACTTCCCCACATTCGGAAACCCAATCACCACCGCCCGCACCGGCCTCGGCAGCATCCCCCGCTCCTTCCGCCGCTCATTCACCGCCTTGCCCGCCCGCTGAATCGCCGCCGACAACTCCTTAATCCCCCGCCCACTCTGCCCATCCGTAAACTGCGGAAACATATCATGGACCTTAAACCACTCGATCCATTCCTGCTGTACGGCCTCCGGGATCATATCCATCCGGTTCATCACCAGCACCCGCCCCTTCGTGCCAATCCATTTCTGCACATTCGGATGGTGCGTCGCCAGAGGAATCCTAGCGTCGCGCACCTCCAGCACCACATCCACTTTTTTCAGCTGATCCGCCAGACGACGCTCAGCCTTGGCAATATGCCCCGGATACCATTGAATGGGCGGCGTACCTGACATATTAATCCCTTCTCAAAAATCACACCCAGCCTACATCAACCCCAGGGCCTTCTGCTGCATCACCTTCAAAATATTGTAAAACCCATTCACCCGCGACGGCGTCAAACTCACATTCAGCCCCGTCATCGTAATGAAATCCGGCTTCAACTGGACAATCTCATCGGGCGTCGCCCCACTCAGCCCCTCCACCAGCACCGCCGCTAACCCCTTCGTCAACTGCGAATCCGAATCCGCCTGGTACACCACTGCCCCATCAACGATCTCCGCCGTAATAAACACCTGGGACGCACAGCCCGGCACCTTATTGGCCTCAATCTTCCCCGCTTCAGGAAATGCCCCCAACCGATTGGCAAACCACAGCAGCAGCTCATACTTACGCTTCGGGTCCGTATACTTCGCGAACCGCTGAAGCACCTTATCCAAAGAGGCAGGAATCGTGGCAGAACCAGTCATTGGCATCTCAACAAAGAATGCCTCTATCCTAAAGTTTTGTTTCCCCTCCGGTCAACCCCAGATTACGCCAAGGTTCCCACCGCCTCAGCCTTGGCGATCATTGCCTTGAGTTTTGCGCGATCGAGCACCGCTGGCTGAAAATCAGGCCGAATCACCAGGGCCTGGTCAAAGGACACCACCGCCTCGGGAAACCGTTTCAGTTCGCACAGCACCCGCCCCCGCCAGTACCAAGGCGTATGGCTCGTCGGATCGAGCTGGGCCGCCCGCTCAAAGCAGGACACCGCCTCCCGGTAGCGCTTCAGCTTCACCAGCGCCCCCGCCAGACAGCACCAGAGCGTCGGATTCTGGGGTTTGCCCTGGATGGCCCGATCGTAGGCACCGATCGCCTCCTCATAGCGCCCTAGGGCCACCAGCAGATTCCCCCGCCACTGGGACACAGCGGGATCATCGGGATTATTCTGAATCGCCCGGTTGTAGGCCGCCACCGTCTCACGATGACTGCGCAGTTTTTCCAAAATCTTGCCCTGGAGTCCCGCCGCTCGCGGCCCGCTCGCCGCCGTCAGCCGCACCCCCGAGACCATCATCACCGACTGTGCCTCCAGGCCATCGCCATCCATCTGGGTCAGGGGCTCATCCATGGCCTCAATGGCATCCTCCCCATCCACCAAACTCGGCTCCGCCAAACTCGCCAGCTCCCCGTAGGGAATCGCCACAGGCGCCGAAGGTCCAAGCACCGTGCTGTCATCCTCATCAATGGCCTCCGCCTCCTGCCATTCTGCCGCCGTCTGGAGCTGCAGACATCTCAGGGTCCGCTCCCGGCCCTTCACCGCCACCTGCAGGGTGCTATCGAACTCCATCACCTGGTTGTAGGACAGCATCGCCGCCTCATACTGCTGCAACTGCTCCAGCGCGATCGCCCGTTTCAGCCAAGCCTCCAGGTTATCCCCCTGCAGGGCGATCGCCTCGTCATAGGCCATGACCGCCTCTGGATAGCGCTTCAGCGCCTGCAACACCTGCCCCCGCTCCAGCCAGCCCGCCAGACTCTTGCCCAAAATGGCCAGGGCCACATCCAAGGCCGTGAGGGCTGCCTCATAGCGCTGCTGTTTGGACAGGGCGATCCCCTGGGCTAGCCAGGCGGTGCCATCGTCGGGCTTCTCCTTCAAAATTAAGTCCGCCACCGTCAGCGCTTCATCATAATGCTGTAGCTCCAACAGCAAATCTAAGCGTCGCATGCCGCTCAGGAGTCGCTTGCGGCTTTCCACGGCCAACTGGAAATCGGGCTTAATCGCGATCGCCTTCTTATAGGCCACCAAAGCCGCATCCATCTGACCCAACTGCTCCAGAACCTTGCCATGGTCATGCCAGGCCCAATAGTCCCGAGGCTGTAATTCCACCACCCGACGGTAGCTGGCCAGGGCCTCCTCGTAGCGCAGGAGATTCTCCAGGACCACGCCGCGCTTGGACCAAACGCTATGGTTGTTGGGCTCAAATTGCAGGACGCGATCGTAGCAGGTCAAGGCCGCCGAAAATTGCTGCAGCATCTCTAACACCAACCCCCGCTTCAGCCAGGCCATGGGACTTAAGGGGTTGGCTTGGACCGCCTCATCAAAGGCCGCCAGGGCCTCCCTATAGGAATTTTGCTGGTAGAAGGATTCGCCCCGCTCAATCCAGGCTAGGCTACCATCCTCTGACTGCTGGCGGCTAATTTGGCTGCGATCGAGGCGCTCCAGATCCGCCGCCACCTCCTCCACCGTGCGATAGCGCTGCCGGAAGTCATAGCGCACCATGCGATCGAGGATATCCGCCAACCCGTCACTCACGGTGGCCCGGTCCCGCCACTGCAACTCATGGCTGTCGGGATCAATAATTAAGTTCTTGGGGGCGATCCCCGTGAGGGCCTGGATGGCGATCACACCGATCGCATACAAGTCACTGCCAAAACAGGCCCGCCCCGCCAACTGCTCCGACGGCGAATATCCTGTTGAACCCACCACCACCGTCAGGGGATTGCTGCCGCCGGGTTCGATGGCCACCTGTTTCACCGCCCCAAAATCAATCATCACGATTTTGCCATCGGCCTGGCGACGAATCAGGTTGGCGGGCTTCAAGTCCCGATGAATCACCTGATGTCCATGGACAAAGGCCAGCACCGCCAAGATCTCCGTCAGCAGGTCCAGCACCTCCAGCTCAGAAAAGGTCTTGCGCTGCTTAAATTCCTGGTTCAGCACCGTCCCTTGCACAAATTCCTGCACCAGATAAAACTCATGGTCCTCCTGGAAATGCGCCGTCAGCCTGGGAATCTGTGGATGGTGCCCCAAGGCATGCAGCACCTCCGCCTCGGTGTCAAACAGTCGCCTTGCCGCCTGCAGGGCCTCCGGCTGGGTCACCTTCGGCTGGAGCTGTTTGACCACACAGAATGGCTTGCCTGGCAGATGTTGGTCCTCCGCCAGGTAGGTGCGCCCAAATCCCCCACCGCCGAGTTGGCGGATGATCTGGTAGCGACCTCCTAAGATTTGGTGTGACATGGTCAAAGATGCTGACACAAGGGCGATCGCAAAAGATGCGAGAGAAGATAGGAACTATTGTTAGATTTCCCCAGGGCTAACTTAAATTAGCGCGCCTCCCAGACTTCATCCGGTATTTACGTAGCCAGAGCCAAAACCTCACCCCCCGGACCTATGCTTGCTAATAGGCCTTCATAGCCCGCTGCATCTCCCGCTGATCGTCCCGGCGCTTGGAGGACTCCCGCTTGTCGTGGAGTTTCTTACCGCGCACCAGGGCCATATCGACCTTGACGATCCCGCGTTTCAGGTACATTTTCAGGGGCACCAAGGTCAGCCCCTGTTGCTCGACCTGACCCGTGAGCTTGCGGATTTCCTTGCGATGGAGCAGGAGCTTGCGGGTGCGTCTGGGTTCGTGGTTGAAGAGCTGGCTGGCCGTAGAATGGGGCGACACATGCACATTCATCAAAAACATCTCCCCATTGCGCAACAGGGCAAAACCGTCCCGCAGATTCAGCTTCCCCGCCCGAATCGATTTGATCTCCGTGCCTACCAGGACGATCCCCGCCTCAAAGGTCTCTAATATCTCGTATAGGTAACGGGCCTGGCGATTGTCCGCCACAATTTTGAAGCCTTCTGAAGGATTACTGCTCATCTCAAACGCTGCTCGCCTGCTCAAATCGGTCTATCTCTACCAATGTAGCAGCTTCATTCTCGCCCGATCGTTCGGGTTTAACGCCAGGCAGACCCCAGGATGCATAGAAGATTTACATCATGCAATAAAAAGTTATCTATGCCAAGAACCTCGAACAGTACTGGGCGATCGGGTAGGGCCAGTGTTAGATATTTAACCAGGAAAGCGGCAAAATGTATCTTCAGATACAGAATGTCAAGCTCAAAATTGATGGAATTCAATCCATAGGTGATCTACGTCAATCTCCTTATGCCAGTTGGAACTCTATGGGTCTCAAGCGGACATGTAGGCGGATTGCATAGATCCTCTTTTAAGTCCTTCGGTTGTGATGGTCGAGAGTTCAGTGTACAAACAAATTTTCCAAGTTGGTCTCGGAGCGACTTTGCTCGCGTCCCTGCCTATGAGTATGGCTCTTGCGGCAGATGATCCTGTGGCGAAGGCCCAGGCTGCCGCAGATATTGCATTATCGAATGCAGATACTGCGTTTATGTTGGTGGCGGCGGCCCTAGTGCTGCTGATGACGCCGGGATTGGCATTTTTCTACGGTGGTTTTGTTCGGTCTCGGAATGTTCTGAACACCATGATGATGAGTCTCATCCTCATGGGCGTCGTGGGTGTGACCTGGGTGCTCTGGGGCTATAGCCTTTCCTTTGCACCGGGCAACAAGTTTATCGGCGGCCTGCAATGGCTGTTTATGAACAATGTTGATACCGCAGCGGGCTACTACATTCCCAAGGATGCTCTGCCAGCCGGAAATTTGGGTGCTTTCTTTGTAGATGCGGTAAAAGGAGATGGTTCCTATTCTCCGACGATTCCTCACCAACTGTTTGCAATGTTCCAGATGATGTTTGCCATCATCACGCCGGCGCTGATCTCTGGGGCGATCGTCGAGCGGACAAGCTTCAAAATTTATTTCTGGTTTATTGTGCTCTGGTCTGGCCTGTTCTATCCTTTCCTCGCCCATATGGTTTGGGGTGTGGGTGGCTTCTTGGGTGTTAATGGTGGCATCGGTGCCCTGGACTTCGCGGGTGGTACGGTTGTGCATATTAGCTCCGGTGTCTCGGCACTGGTGGCGGCTTGGATGATCGGTCCTCGGAAGACCTATCCGAACCAGCCTGCTGCGCCCCACAATGTGGCCTATATCCTCTTGGGTGCAGGTCTATTGTGGTTCGGTTGGTTTGGTTTCAATGGCGGTAGTGCGCTAGCCTCCGGTGGCTTGGCGACGGCTGCTTCCTTCACGACGACGACTTCGGCCTCGGCGGCGGCGCTGGTCTGGGTGATCCTGGAGTGGGTGCTGCGCGGTAAGCCGACGGCGGTGGGTATTGCTACGGGGGCTGTGGCAGGCCTGGTGGGGATTACGCCCGCTGCGGGCTTTGTCTCGCCTGTGTCGGCCTTGCTGATTGGGGCGCTCACCTCCACGGCCTGCTTCTTTGCGGTCAGCTTGAAGGCGAAGATGCAGTTTGATGATTCCTTGGATACCTTCCCGGTCCATGGTGTGGGCGGGACGATCGGGGCGATTCTGACCGGGGTGTTTGCCCAGGGTAAGATCAACCCAATCCTCGGTAAGACTGGCGATGTGGCTAATCCTGTGGGTCTGTTGGAGGGCCATGCTGCCCAGCTTGGCACCCAGATCGTGGCAGTGTTGATCACCTATGTGCTATCTGCCTTGGCGACCTTTGTGATTCTGAAGGTGCTAGAACTGGTCTTTGGTGGCCTGCGCGTCAAGCAGGAATCCGAGTACCAGGGCCTGGATATCAACGAGCACGGCGAAGAAGCCTACGGCGAAGAGCTGGCTTCGGGTCTGAGCTATTCCAGCAGCAACAAGTAACGGTTCTGTGGGATTAAGCAAAAGGGGCGGTTTCCTGAAGGAAACCGCCCCTTTTGTATTGGGGTTTAACGCTTGGTCTTCGAGACGTCATCACGCATTCGACGATCGCGCCATTCCGCCCAGGTGAGATAGCTCACACCCAGGGTGACCGCCACTAGAAGGACGATCGTTGCGACGACCAAACCACTGACAAGATTCATTTCCATGGCAGGCTTTAGAGCGCGTTACGGCCCCAGATCACCATGGCGATCGAGAACGTCAGTACAGTCAGGAGTCCAGCCCAGCCCAGCGACAAAATATCCATATTGAAGTCAAACAGTTTTACGAAACAATGCTTCCTCCATCATAGGCCAAAACCCAACCCAAAATTGACCCAAAAAAATGCAGGTGGGAACCCCACCTGCACCTCACTTGACCTTTGAAACCTTGTAGAGGTTCTACACCGCCGCGAGGGCGGGTTCCCGATTTTGCCTAGACAAATTATCAAGGTTGCCGCTGGCATAGACTTCGCAGGCATTGTTGGGGCTTTCGCGCAGGTTCACCTTGTGGAGTCTAGCGCCCAGGTTGCGCACCGGAGTCTCTAGGACCTGGCAGATGTAGAAGGCGATGTTTTCGGCGGTGGGGACGACTTTTTCGAAGTAGGAGACGTCCTTGTTGAGGAAGGAATGGTCCATGGGCTCGATTACATGCTGGGCGATCGCCTCATTCAGCTTGCCCAGATCGATCAGCATGCCCGTGCGCGGATCGATCTGTCCCGTAACGGTGACTTCTAGGTGATAGTTATGGCCATGGCCGTGGGGCCGGGCACATTTGCCGTAGATTTCATTGTTCTCCTCAAAGCTGAGATCCGGACGGGCCAAACGGTGGGCGGCGCTGAAGTGGGTGCTGACGGTGAGAGTGGCTTCCATGGTATTTCCTTTGTAGTCGGCCCAGAGTTCTGGGTGCTCGTATAGACGGATATTAACGATCGGCAGGTGAGGCGCTAGCTTCTGCCAGATCACCCGCGCCATGTTTTCGGTGGTGGGCAAGGTCTGCTGAAATTCGGGCCAAGTGTCATTCAGAAAAGAAAAGTCCAGGGGACCTGTAACTTCCTCCCGAATGGTGTGCTTGACATCGGAGAGATTGAGTACCATGCCGTACTCATCGAGCTCCCCAAGCATGGACACATGTAAAACGTAGTTGTGGCCATGGCCCGGATAGTTGGCGCAAGCCCCGAACTGCAACCGGTTCTCAGCTTCGCTAAGTTCTGGCAGCCAGTAACGGTGGCTCGCCGAGAACTGAGCACGGCGATCGATGACACATTTCATAGATGAGAGACAAGTAAGAAGATTGTAAATTTTCGTAAACTTCTTGCTCTATTTAGAATAACGAATTGCGGGAGCAATGGTGGGCCGATCGTAACGAATTCTCCTGAATGTCTTTATATTTGTGGCATCTTGGCGCAAAACTTAACCTAAAAATAACCAAAAGGCTTAAAACCAGCGCACCTGGGGCCTATCGCATCACCAAATCGGGCCGGAGCAGTTTTGCGCCGCGTAGGTAGATATGGTTGAGATGGGTTGAGGGCTGTTCGGTCTGCACGAGGATCATGAAGCGGATGCATTGGGGCAGGCTGCCGACGACATGCATCTGTTGAACATCGATGAAGGGGACGCCTTCCCAGCCTTTGCGGGCACGGGCAATGGCGGCGGGGAAGATGGCATCTAGGTCCTTGGTGACGGAAAAGGTGACACTGACAATGTCATCTAGGTTCAGCTTGTTTTGCGCCTCAAGGGCATCGATCATCTCCGTCACCGCTGCGGTGATCGCTTCCTTGGTATTGAATTCTACTGTTGTCGCGCCTCGAATTGCTTGAAATCGCCAACCCACAAGCCTACTCCTTAAAAATAAAATGATTCTAAAAATTGGAATCAAACATCTGTCGCATTGTAGCAACGCGACAGGCGTTTGTTGCTTTGGGGGTGACTAGGGTCGATAGAGCCAGAGGGGTAGCCCACTGGTTTCGACTTCAAAGGAGAGCCATTCCAGTCCGGCCCCAATCCCCGGATGGGCATTCACCCAGGACTGGGCCAGTCGGCTATCGCCGCCGCTGACTCGGCTCAGCAGGGACTTTGGCTCATCGAAGTTGTAGAGTTTGGTTTTGTCGGGGTCGAGGCCCGCCAGCTCGGCCAGCCACAGCCGGGCATCTTCCTCGGTGCCCAGGCGATCGACCGTGCCCAGTTCCAGGGCCTGTTCTCCGGTGAAGATCCGCCCATCGGCGAAGCTGCGGACAGTTTCGATGGGCAGCTTGCGGTTCTCGGCGATGATGCTGGTGAATTGGTTGTAGCTGTTGTCGATCAGAGCCTGGAGGATCTGCTCTTCCTCGGGGGTGAGCTGGCGATCGAAGGACAGAATGTCCTTGTAGGGACCGGACTTAATCACTTTGAAGGAAACGCCGACCTTGTCGAGGAGCTTTTCAATGTTGTTGCCCCGCAGAATGACGCCGACGCTGCCCGTGATGGTGCCGGGGTTGGACATAATGTGAGGCGCGCCCATGCTGATGTAGACGCCCCCTGAGGCCGAGATATTACCGAAGCTAGCGACGATCTTCACCTTGTCCTGGAGCCGTTTCAAGGCGTGGTAGATCTCATGGGAGTCGGCCACCGTGCCACCGGGACTGTCAATCCGCAGCAGGAGGGCCGGAAACTTCTTTTCTTCCACCTGCTTGAGCACTTCCAGCAGCCGTTTTCGGGTGCCTGGACCGATGGCGCCTTTGACTTCCACTCGGGCAATCTGTTTAGAAGGTTTGGGCTTAAAGGGCCAGATCATGGGCGGAACCAATTTGTTTGCAAGGGAGCTTGGGAGCCATGGAGACTCCAAACCTATAGGGTAACCTGAATTGTTTAGACCTCAAACCAAGCCCGTTCGGAGGGCCACGACGGCCGCTTGGACGCGATCGTCCACGGACAGCTTGTTCATGATGCCCCGAATATGGGTCTTGATCGTGTTCGGACTCAAGAACAGTTCTGAGGCGATCTCCGGGTTGCTAAAGCCCCGGACAATCAGCCGCAGCACATCGGTTTCCCGCTGGGAGAGGGGCGACAAGGGCAGGTCCGAGGACTCGCGGGGAATCGGCGGCTTAAGATGCTCTAGGACGCGGCGGGCAATCTGAGGATCCAAATAGACGGCCCCATCCTGGGCGGCCTCGATGGCGGCGACTAGG
Source organism: Alkalinema sp. RU_4_3 (assembly GCA_012031975.1). Lineage (GTDB taxonomy): Bacteria > Cyanobacteriota > Cyanobacteriia > Leptolyngbyales > Leptolyngbyaceae > JAAUSA01. The sequence continues at coordinate 28,802 of JAAUSA010000025.1, forward strand.
CGATCGACATTGACGCCCTTAATGCAGTAGGCATCGGCCCCGCTGGCCAGAGCGGCTAGTATTTCTGTCTCTGCCGTATGGGAGGTCAGCATCACAATGCGGACCTGGGGTAGGGCGGCTTTGATCCGTTCCGTGGCGGCAATGCCATCGAGTCTGGGGAGGCCAATATCCATGACCACCACATCCGGCTTAAGACTCAGGGCCATCTCAACCCCGCTTAAGCCATTGTCTGTCCGGCCAATCACAGAAAACTGTGCATAGTCCCCCAGGGCTTGTTCTAGGCCAAGCTGCATCATGGGGTCATCCTCAACTAGGAGGAGCGTCGAAGGCGAATTTAGAGTACTTACCATGGAACCTTCAGTCAAAGCACAGAGCTATTCTTATCATAGGTAGGAAACCCTTGTTTAGAAAATGGGCCAAGGGAATGATTTTTCTAGCAACCTGGGCATTTCGTATGTTGTGTTACGAAATTTATGGATTTTACCGTTGATGGACAGTTGTCTTCGCGCTTAGAGAAAGGCCGTCTTAGAATGACCATGAAGACTCTCTGAGGCACCCTTGACCCATGCTCGATCGCGAAGAAACCGTTTCCCCTAACCTGCGCCAAATTTCAAAGGTCTTCCGTAGGACTGGCTGGATCAGCTTTTGGGCACAGCTCCTGTTGGCGATTGTCTCTAGCTTGATTTTTATCTTTGGGGGCTTTGCGACGCTGGCGAAGAATAATGTCACGGGCAACAATGCCCCCAATGGCGGCGGCTTGTTCCTGGCGGTCCTGAGTTTGGCAGTGTTGCTTTATGGCATCTACCAGTCCTTTCAATACGTCCAGATTGGTCGCAAACTCAAGAGCGAGAATCCCGAGGTGCGGCCCAAAAAAGCCGACACGATTCAGTTTCTTTGGACGAGTCTATTGATTCGAGGCGTCGGGATGGCGCTGGCGATCTTTTCGGCGGAGGCGATCGCCGGGGTTTTGCTCGGTAAAGCCTTGACTTCCCTGGGGGGCCTTCTGAGTCCCATGAATCAGATTGTCCAACCCCTGGATTTATTCTTGCTCCTGGGAAACACCCACACGATTACGGCCCAGTTCGTGGGGATTGTGGCGGCGATGTTTTTGCTCAATCGGATCAATCGCTAGATCGCCCTTGACCGAGTTTTTGCTTCGCCTGTTGCCAGAGGGCTTCGAGTTCTTCGAGGCTGTAGTCACTCAGGGGACGATCGCTCACGCCCTCCATTTTCTCCAACCGCGCCACAAACCGCCCATTGGTGCTCGCTAGGGCCTCCGACGGGTCAATCCCATGCCACCGCGCCACTTGGATCAAACTAAACAGCAGATCCCCGAACTCCCCAGTCTGCGCCACCCTATCCTCATGGGCCAGCGCATGCCGAAACTCCCCCATTTCTTCCTCGACCTTGGCCCAGACATCCTCGATGTTTTCCCACTCGAAGCCGATTTTGGCGGCCTTTTTGGAGATTTTGAAGGCGGCTTCTAGGGGGGGGAGCGATCGCCCAATCCGGCCCAGCTTGTAGCTCAGGGAATCGGCGTTTTGCTCCGGGTTTTCGCGCTGCTTGATGGCGTCCCAATTCCGCCGTACGGCTTCACTGTCGTTCGCTTCCACATCACCAAACACATGGGGATGGCGACGGATCAGTTTTTCGGTAATCCCCTGGGCCACGACGCCTAGGTCAAACGCTTGCTGGTCCTGGGCGACCTGGGATTGGAGCACCACTTGCAGGAGTAGGTCCCCGAGTTCGGCGGCGATCGCCCCTGGTCCCCGCTGCGAATCGCATCCACGGTTTCGTAGGCTTCTTCAATGATGTAGGGCACCAGAGAGTCTTGGGTCTGTTCTAGATCCCAGGGACAGCCGCCTTCGGGGTTGCGCAGTCGGGCGACGACATCGATTAGGGCTTGGAGCTGTTGGAGCGTGGACATGGGCAGGACCTAGGGAGCAAAACGCTTCCATTATCGCCTAGCCCGTTTGCGTTGTTGGCGCTTGATCCAGGAGCCGAGTAGATCGCTGATGCTGTGGCTCATGGCCCCCATTTCTAAACCCAGGAAGGCGGCGATCCAAAGTCCAGGGTGGCTCTTGAGACTATGGGCGATCGCCCTCACCCACTGATCGATCCAGGGAAACACTAGGCTAGACCATTGCAGGTCGGGGTTGCGCATATTCTGGCCGATCGCCCAGCCCAACCGAATCGTAATGGCAAGGGTAGCAACCAGGGTAAACAGGTAGCCGACGCGTAGGGCAGTGCCGATGATCGGGCCGTGGGAGAGGCTCGATCGGTGGCTCATGCTGTGGCGGTAGGGGAGCCAGATCGATCGCAAGGGTCCCCAACGCTTGTACTGCTGGGAGTGGATGTCGAGATCTGGGCCGAACATCAGGCCACTGAACAGGAAGCAGGCACAGAGAACAAGGACGATCGTGCCGTTTTGGGTCAGGGCAAAGCCCAGCACCGACAGGGGCACCAGACACCAGAGGGTAATACTATCGTGGGTTCGACCGGAGGGCATGAATTGAATCGATTGTAGAATCGCACCAGGAATGGCTAGTACATCAGTCTTGCGTTTCTATCCTAGCGGAGGTTTGAAAAAATGTGACATTGTGTTAGGCTTTAGGGTAGTTAGGGGCGGTTAACTCAGTGGTAGAGTGTCTGCTTTACACGCAGAAGGTCGCGGGTTCGAATCCCTCACCGCCCATGTTGAGTGAATTGAAGTTTTTAGTAAAGTTAAGTCTATGGTTCAGACTTTGTCGGGGCGATCAAGCTTGTTTGTCATTCCGCCTTTGGAGAATGGCGATCGCCTATCGCGGATCGAGTTTGAGCGGCGTTATGTTGCGATGCCAGAGGGTACTAAAGCCGAGTTAATTGAAGGAATTGTCTATATGGCCGCCGCGCTACGCTATCGCAGTCATGGCAAACCCCACAGTCAGCTCAATGGCTGGCTATTCAATTACCAAGTGGCGACGCCCGGTGTAGAAACGGCAGATGCGATCACGGTGCGGCTTGATGATCAGAATGAACCTCAGCCGGATATTGCCCTACTGATCTCCCCGGAGGCGGGGGGCCAGACGGTGGTGAGTGCGGATGACTATATTGAGGGTGCGCCGGAGCTGGTGGCGGAGATTTCGGCCAGTACTGTCTCGATCGATCTTGGGGCGAAGAAGACTGCCTATCAGCGCAGTGGCGTTCAGGAATATATTGTTTGGCGGGTGCTGGATCAGGCGGTGGATTGGTTTTACTTGGAGGATGGTCAATATTGCGATCTGCTGCCGGATAATGATGGGATTACTCGCAGTCGGCGGTTTCCAGGCCTATGGCTAGACCAGTCGGCGTTGCTTAATGGCGATCTAGCCCAGGTTTTGGCAGTGCTTCAGAGCGGGTTGGCCTCGCCGGAGCATCGGACTTTTTGCGAGTCCTTAGAAAGTTAGGGACGACAACTTAATTCGATCGGAGCAATTCCATGACTCTGTTCGAGGATCCAGTGCTTTTGGCGGTGATTCTACTCTATGGTCACTACAGTCCATGGGGTGCATTTACTGTTGCTTATTCGGTCAAAAATGGGCATCTTCGATAGAGAGGTTCTGATTGATCGAGAAGTCCCGCTTATGCGACAAATATTCTATAGAAGTCTGGTATTGAGTGCGATCGCCCTACTCGGCGTCTCGGGCTGCACTTCAGATCGCCCGACCGCTCCCTCAAAGAACAATCAGATTCAATCCCAACAGGCCCCCCTCAAAATTGCTGGATCCAGCGGTGCCGCCGATTCCCTAAAGATCCTCAAATCTGGCTATGAGACTAGCACCCCTGGTGTACAACTGACCCTTTTGGATTCGATGCAATCTGAAAACGTCATCACAGGCGTCAAGCAGGGTCTAGTGGACCTGGGCTGTATTTCCCGCACCTTAAAGCCCGAAGAAGCTGACAGCACCATTGAATTTCGGGCCATTGCCCAGGATGCCCTATTGGTGGCCACCCATTCCTCGGTGACTGGGGTGAAGAACTTGAGTACGGACGATCTCAAGGCGATCTACAGTGGCAGTGCCACCAACTGGAAGCAATTTGGGGGGCCGGATGCTGACATCGTGCTGCTCGATCGCCCCGAAGACGAATCCGCAAAACGCCTGCTGCGTAAACATTACCTAGGAGACGATCTATCCAAGGCTCCCACCGCCGTCGTACTGCGCAAGGAAAGTGAATTAGTGCAGATGCTTCAGAGCACGCCCAACAGCATCGGCGCCTTTTCCCTAGCCAATGCGGTGCACAACAAATTAGGCGTCAATCGTCTCAGTTTGAATCAAATCGAACCCACGACAGAACACCTCAAGAGCGGTCAGTATCCCATGGCCCGGACGATCGGCGTTCTATGGCGCAAGAACTCCAGCGCAGAAACCATGGCCAGCTACATTACCAGTGATGTTGCAGGTAAAGTCCTAGAACAAGCTGGGTTTGCTGTTACGCCCAACGTCGCAACATCGATCGCCAAGTAGGGCGATATTCATTCATGTTCCTGCGATCAAAATATAGACAGCTCTCGGTGTCTGTCAAATTATTATCGTTGCCGTTAATTCTGTTCCTCAGTCTCTGGACTACGGGAACAGTTTTGTTTGGCATGTTGGCGAGGCATAATTTAGAGCAGACGGTGCGGAAGGAGACCCTGGATTTAGCCACGCTACTCCAGCAGGATTTGCAGCAAAAGCGAAGTTTACTCGGTCTCAAAACGCGCTGGGTGAGTGAAGAAAGTACCCTTGTAGCAGCGGTGGAGAAGGGCGATCGGTCATTGCTCCTACGTCAGGTATTGCCGCTACAGGTGGCCCTGGAACTTGACTTGATCCGGATCGTCAAACCCGATGGCGAGTCATTACTATCCTCCCAGCAGCGATCGCTTCAGCAGGCAATCTTTCGAGAATCCAGCATCACCAAGATTGCCCGAACCGGTATCGAAGTCTCTAGTGTCTTGGAGGCGGAAAATGCTGCGCCGTCAGCGATGACCAGCTTTATTACCATTAAATCTTCCGAGTCGATCCTGGCGACGCTGGTCCTGGGCGTGGCGATCGACGATACCCTCCTCCAGCAAATCCGAGGTGAAACCTCCATGCATCTGGTCGCATTGGAGGGCGATCGCGTCAGTGCGGCTACCTTGCCCTTGGACCGCAGTAAACCCTGGCAACTGTCCGAGAGTGAGGCTCCAGTGCGCTTGCAGGGTACCAACTTAAGACGGAATATAACCTTGCAGTCAATGTAGTAATAAGCACATAAGACGGGCCAAAAAATAGCTCCGTGGCATTGCCCAGAGCTAAATAATCGTACCCTAA
>JAAUSA010000026.1 GCA_012031975.1 Alkalinema sp. RU_4_3
CGCCCCCCAACCCCCCAATACTGGGGGACTTCCGAGCCAAGTTTGTTTCAAAGTCTCCCAGAATATAGCCACAAAACACCACAGGCATCATGCAAAATTTCCAGACAGCCCGCTCTACTGCCACTCAACCCGAACGACTCCGCCCCAAAACGGATTTGCAAGATTCGCCGTTTTTGTTGAAGCAGTCTACAAAGCGATCGCAATTGATCCTATGGCTGTTGATTGTTTCCACAGTCGGTGGGGTGGCTTGGGCCTGCGTTGCGAAAATTGAGGAATCCATCCCGGCCCAGGGGAAGCTTGAGCCCCAAGGCCAAGTGAAAAATATTCAGGTGCCGATTAACGGGGTGATCAGGCAGATTAGAGTTCAGGATGGCCAGGCGGTTAAGAAAGGAGATGTTCTGCTAGAGGTTGACTCCGAAACCCCGAAGGCTCAAATTAAGTCCCTTGAAGAGATTTTAAAAACCCTAGAACAGGAAAATCAGTTCTATCAATCCCAGCTCAACGGCAAGAGCGATGCGCCCATCGCGGCTAATATTCCAGCCCAGATGTTCAGCCTGACCAAAAGTCGATCGACGCTGCTGTCTGAAAACCTCTTTCTCCAAGGTCAACTGGATGGTTCTGCGACACAAATGGCGCTGAATGCCCAGGAGCAGCAGCGCCTGCAAACGGAGCAAATAGAATCTCAGAGCCGGGTGGCAGCAGTCCAGCTAGAGATCAATCAGATCCAAGAACAAATTAAGCAGGCCGAGGAACGCCGCCGCAATGCCCAGGAAAACCTGGAGGCAGAGGAGAGGATTCTTCAGGATATCAAACCCCTGGCGGAAGCAGGCGGACTATCCCGAATCCAATTTGTCAAGCAGCAGCAGACTGTGGATAATAAGCGATCGGAAATGCTGCAATTTGCCCAGGAAAAGGATCGCCTGGCCGCTTCCATTGCCCAAACCCAGGCGAAGGTTACCAATACGGTTGCGGTGAATCGCAAGGACCACACCTCCCAGATTAGTTTGAACCTTCAAAAAGTCGCCGAAATTGACAGCCAACTCACCAAAGCGCTAGTTGACAACCAGCGCAAAATCTCGGAGACCAAGAATCAAATTTCCCAGGCCAATCAGCTACTGAAATATAGCGATCTCAAGGCCCCTGTCGCGGGCACAATCTTTAATCTCAAGGCCACAGCTCCCGGCCATGTGGCTAATCCAGCGGAAAATATTCTGACGATCGTCCCCGATAATTCCCTAATTGCAAAGGTGATGATTACCAACCGTGATATTGGGTTTGTCCGGCCTGGAATGAAGGTCGATGTTAGAATTGATTCATTCCCTTTTAGTGAGTTTGGAGATGTTAAGGGAGAGATCCTCTCGATCGGCTCTGACGCATTGCCGCCGACGGAACTCCAACCTGTATATACATTTCCAGCGGTGATTAAACTTTCTCGCCAGTCTTTAAACGCTAATGGTCGGGAAATCCGTTTGCAATCTGGGATGTCGCTTAATGCTAATATTCGAGTCCGTGAAAGGACCGTCATGAGTATCTTCACGGATATGTTTACCAAAGCCTCAGAGAGCTTAAAATTTATTCGGTAGCCCCACCGATATTATAAATCGACAAATTAGCAGCTAGTTAAGTAATGCCTTAACTAGCTGCTTTTTTCTTTTTTTCTTTCTTCTTTCTTCTTTCTTCTTTCTTTGTATTTTACAAGCAAAAAACCTGAAGAAAAACTGATCGATCGGCATGCTGCCTGGGATTAATGAGCATATGCGTAATCTTGCGCTTTAAATTTGTGTTTCTGTTCTTTAAGCTAGAGAACAACTCCTCCTCCCTCTGTAAGATTCATAGCACCTCCCCATGGATAAGACTCCTCAGTTCTCGCTGACCTTAGACGCTCAAATGGGCCAGCCCTTAGAGCAGCTATTGAATTTAGACGCTCCGCTGTTTGGCGTAGTCCAGTCGCCGATGGGCGTCGATGCAATTGCGGATATTGGCACCCTTCAGCCAATGTCCAATGCGACGCTGATGTACTTGGGTTCGATCGAAGGCTCGGTCATTCCCGAGAGCAGTTCGATCGCCTGGGCACAGCCTGAAATGGGTCTGCTCGCTTCCAATTCTGCGGTGGTGACGCCTTGGGATGCTGTGCAGCCTGAGGACGTTTTGACGAACCCTGGGTTAGCTGTGCCTATACCCAAGGAGATCGTCTTTATTGATGGGGGCGTCGAGAACTACCAAGAGATTCTAAAGGGAGTGAATCCTTGGGCTGAAGTCGTGATCCTGGGGAGCGATCGCGATGGAATTAGCCAAATTACAGAGGTTCTGAGTCACCGGGATGATTTGAGTGCGATCCATATCTTCTCCCACGGGAACGAAGCGGCGCTGAATCTGGGGGATACGAAATTAACGCAAAAGAATTTAGCCAACTATTCCAGCCAAATTCAAACCTGGAAATCCGCCCTGAATGATACGGCGGATATTTTGCTCTATGGTTGCGATCTAGCTTCGGGGATCTCTGGGCAGCAGTTTATTAACCAACTCAGCTATCTCACTGGGGCCGATGTCGCGGCTTCCGATGACTTGACCGGAGCCAGCATTTTGGGGGGAGATTGGCTGCTGGAATATACGACGGGATCTATTGAAACCACGGCGATTCAGAGCAGCTATAGCGGTGTGCTGTTCGATCTGACGATCGCCGACATCTATACAGCTTGGCAAAGCGGAACACTTGATCCAAATAATTGGAATCCTGCCACCCTGAAACTGGATGACAACTCCTTTGTTTCTGGACAGTTGACGATCGGGGTGAATAACAGTCAAACCTTGGAAATTAAGGGTGCTAGCCTCGGTGCCTTTGTGGGGACGGGTGCTAGTACGGCAACGACGGCTGACGATCGCGGTCTGTCCTTCAGTGGGGTCAATGTTCAACTGACCTTGAGTGCGAATGGCAACTATGACTATGAATTTGCCGGGCAGGCCAGTCTGACTAATGTGGCGGATTTAGCCTTGAGCGCCGATCGCTTCATTGCCACGGGTAAAAAGGATGGTGCGACGGTTGCTAAGACCACTGTTGAGCTGAATGATTTTGATCTGGCCCTGGGATCTGTGGGTCGTTTGACTGGGAATACCCTGGCCTATAGCGTGCAAAACGGTTCGCTGGAAATCCTGACGGATAATGCAGCGGCCTATTTTGGTAAGGGGTTTGATACGCCGCTGACCGATGAGGATGATGCGGGTCTACAGATTAGTAATCTGAATTTCAATCTCTCTGTGCCGACGGGCGCGGGCTATAGCTATGCGATTACTCAAGGGACTGCGGCAATCTCCGACGTGGCTGGCCTCTCACTTTCGGCAGCCAATGTCGTCGCCAGTGGGGATGCCGATAATGTCAATATTGCGCTGACAAACTTTGACCTGGGGCTTGGGGATACGGCTCGTCTGAGCGGCACGACCCTGAACTTCATCGCCGCAGATAATGCAGGTACCAAAACCACGAAATTCACGACGACAGGTGCTACGGCCTTTGTGGGACAGGGGGCTAGCACAAGTACGTTAAGTGATGACATTGGTTTAGAAGTTAGTAACAGTAGTTTGAACCTGTTGCTGAATGAGGGGCATACCTATCGCTATGATTTGAATGCTCAGAGTTTGGCGATGCGGGGATTGCCAGGGGCGGTGATTTCGGCGCAGACGGTGGCGATCGCCGGAGCCAGTGGCGATCCCACCCAGGCGACCTTAGGAAACTTCACCCTCCAGTTGGCTAATGACCTGAGACTGTCGGGCGATGAATTAGGTTTTCTGACCGATGGGGATAAAACCACGTTAGCAGGTAATAATCTCTCGGGTTTTGTGGGAAATGGTTTTGGGAGCGCTAGTCCGATCGGTCTCGGAATCAGTAATGCCAGTCTCGGCATGCTGCTGAAGGAAACCTCCGGAGGCACTGGAGGTTATGCCGTTCGATTAGATGGGAGAGCAGCGCTGTTGGGCGTGCCGGATGTGAAGGTGACGGGTTCGGTGGCGGTGGCGCTGAATCGGATGGGGGAGGCGATCGATGAGGTGATTCCCCTAGGTGCCACGACAAAGTCCTTGGTGTTTACCCAGGAAGAGGCAAATCTGACCCAGATTAAGGGCTTGCTGGATATTGATCTAGCAGGCTTTGCGGCGTTGCAAGGGTCATTTAGTATTGAGCAAACTGCGGATGCTCTGTTGATTGGAGCGACGGATGCTAGTGCGTTTGTTGGGGCGGCTGGATCGGGAGTTCAAATCAGTAATGCCAATTTAGGATTGCTGGTGGAGACCGATCGCGCCAATGCCTTTGCCTTAGTCGGGAATGGGGATGCGGCGATCGTTGGGATTCAAGGTCTGACGGGGGGCGGCTCCGTTAGTCTGGCGGTCAATCGGACCGGGTTGGTTGTAAATCAGGTGATCGAAACCCCTGGTGGAACGGTTGAAGTCAAGTTTGAAGATGATAGCGAAGTCACCGAAGTGAGTGGCTTGATGGATCTAAGCGTTGAGAACTATGCGATTCTCAAAGGTGCTGTTAAGGTTAATAAGAAAGCTACGAAAGTTGGTAACGTCACAGAAACCCAATTGTTGGTGGGTGTGACTGACGCCACAGCGTTTGTTGGAACGGGCGCGGGCACGAAAGATGCCTCGGGGTTTGAGCTGCGGGATGGACGATTGGGTCTGGTGATCGAAACCAAGACAGAACCGGGTCAGGCGACTCAAGAAGGTTTTGCACTGGTGGGCAGTGGTTTAGCCGGGCTGGTCGGAATAGATGAGCTGTCTCTGACGGGTGGTGCGAAAATTGCGATCAATCGCATGGGTAAACCTGTCGATGTCACCATAGACACCCTAAGTGGTTCCGTTGCTGTCAAATTTGACCAGGCCGCCGATGTGACGCGGGTGACGGGTTCCGGTATGCTGAACCTAATGGGTGTGGTGCAGGCTTCTGGAGATTTTGGCATCGATAAGACTGAAACCACGACTAACGGTGTCACGAAGTCGAAGCTGCTGCTCGGCATGAAAAACTCGGATGTGTTTGTCGGCGGTGCGGCGGGTACTCCTTCCCAGTCAGGCATTCAGATTCGAGATGGGGAACTGGGCCTGGTGGTGTTTTCGGAGAAGACAGCCACGACGGTGAGTGAGAGTAAGTACGCCTTCCAAGCCAGTGGAAGTGCCGGGTTGGTCGGGGTTCAGGATCTGACTCTGGAAGGTGACTTGGCAGTGCGGATTAATCGCACGGGAATTCTGGTGGACGAGACCGTTGAAGTGGGCCTAGATGGAGATTCAGTCAGGATTAATTTTGGTGCAGGCCAAGAGAATCAAACCCGCGTCAAGGGACAGCTCATCTGAATGCTGCGGGCAATGTGGCCATGGGTGGTGCCTTTGCCATGGAGTGGTCCCAGGTGAAGACGCCGGGGCAGACGGGGCTGGCGAGTACAATTACCCTCGATGGCTTGCGGCTGAATAAGTATCAAGACAAGCTGGATGAAACGCTGTACCAGGAATTGCGGGCTCAATTGGCATCCGAAAAAGCTCGCCTAGAGGCGACCAATGGGACCGTTAAATCGATCGCCGCCACAGTCAATGCCTGGGCCTTTAACGAAGAGACGATCGATCTCGTTCGCAATCAAATCAACCTCGATGCGCCCCATGGTTTGGTTGAAGGGCAGAAAGTTATCTACAGCACGGCTGGCACTGCGATAGGTGGTTTAACCAGCGGGCAGGAATACTATGTCCGTGTGATCGATCGCGATACCTTTGAATTGAGTCTGACCCAAGGCGGGGCGGCGATCGATCTGACGACCCTCGGCAGTGGGGTTCAGCAGATTAAAGATGTTCTGGAATTCCCGGCGACCAACGGGATTGCCGTTGATGTTCAAACTGAGCAGTTAATTTTTGCAACTCCCCATGGCTTCACAACGGGCGCGATCGTCCAGTATGAATCGGGTGAGAATAAGGCGATCGGCGGGCTGACCAACAATACCAGCTATAAAGTGCTGATGGTTGACGCCACTCGAATCCAACTCCAAGACATGCTGACTGGAAACGTGATCAACTTGACCAGCGACGCCGAAGGTTCCCATGGGTTGCGGGAGATCACAACTCAGACGATTCCTGGTGAAACCTATGGTGGCACGGTCAATATCGTCAATGACACCATCACCTTTAGCAATAATCACAACCTACAAACCAACGATAAGATTCAATACTATCGGCCCGTTGGGGCGGGTGCGGCGGCGATCGGTGGCACCTTAGATGCGCTGCTGAAACCGAGCGATGTGCATACCTACTTCGTCAGGGTCATCGACGCCAAAACCATTCAGCTCGTGGGTACCTCCGGCGTCTTTAAGAATCAAGTTATCGATCTAACCAGCGTCGGCAGTGGTCTCCAGGTGTTTAGCTTGGTCCAATCCGCCTCCGGCAGTCGCAATCTCGGTTTTCATAGCAAATCCGATCTAACGATTAAAGCCGATGGTCAAACGGCGAAGTTGGGCTACTCCCATGAATTGCAGACAGGCCAAGCGGTTACGATTCAGCTCGATCCCTACCGCACCCAGAGTATTTCTCCCTTTGTGGGCCTAGAAGCACAGAAGTATTCTACAAACCCCCAGGTCTACGGTCCCGGTCAGCAATATATTTACTACGTTAAGCGAATCAGCGATACGGAACTGAAGTTTGCTGCCAGCCTAGATGATCTGACGAATAATCGCTTTATTAATCTATCGATCGATCCCAAGGGCAGCCGTTTCCGGGTGATGGCCACCTGGAGTTTGGCGGGCAGCACACCTGCTGTGACGGAAACGAGATTGGGCAATGCCTTTGTCTTTAATCCGAAAAACAGCATCACGGTTGATGTGGCATCCGATCGCATCAATCTCCCTGCCCCAACCGATCTAAAAGTCGGCCAGGCTGTGGAATATCGCACGAGTACAACTGCGATTGGTGGTTTGCAAAACGCTCAAACCTACTATGTTGTAGGTATTAACGGCGCTTCCTTACAGCTTGCAGCCAATGCTGACGGCACTGGAATTGTCAACCTGACCAGCCAAGGCGGCATCGGCAGCCACAGATTCATCACCTCGATCGCGAACTTCGACATCACCTCAGGCCTTGCAGAAAAACGTCGCACAGCAGCCCTTGCCCTGCAATCTCGTCTGAGCAATGACCTTGGGATTACCGTTACTCTAACCGCTGGGACGGCAACCAACTCGATCAATCCCGCTGCCGTTGACACTGCGATCGCCTCCGGTCGCCGCGTTGAACTCTCCAGCGTAAGGCTCACCTACGACGAAGCACAGATCGGTGAAACCAAATTTGTCGCTGGAATTACCCAGGGCTACGCCTTCATCGGGACGGGCTATAGCAAGACGGATAAATCGAATGCGATCGGGGTCGAACTCAGCAATGTCACCCTTGGATTGGGCCTGTACAAAACCATTGACTACCGCAAGTCTCTGGCCGAGCAGCAATCCATGACCTACGCGCTGACGGGTTCCGGGGCGGCCCAGGTTCTGGGTATTACGGGCTTGGAACTCAATGGCAATCTCGCTCTGCAGATGAACCGCACGGGCACCACGGTGAACGAACTGATCACCACGCCGGGCGGCAATATTACCCTCAAGTTTGACGATCCAGCTAGCATTACTAATCTCTCTGGGAATGCCGATCTTAGTATTGCTGGAAATGTTGCGCTCTCCGGCAACTTTGATATTCGCAATCGCACCGATGCTAACGGAACCAGTTTGCTCATGAATGCCTCCGCTGTGAATGCCTTTGTGGGCTATGGGGCTGATACGCCGACGGAAGGAGATGATGTAGGTGTAGCAATTAGTAATGGCAATTTGGATCTGAATCTGAACGCCGATCAGAGTTATAGCTATGCGATTACTAACGCAACTGCGGCAGTTCGTGGGATCAGTGGGGTGACGCTGTTGGCGAATACGGTGAACGTGGTGGGCGATCGCAAGGGCACGGTGGCGAACACGATGGTGAATTTGGGGCAATACCAACTGGGGCTGGCGGGATTAGCGGGTCTGAGTGGTGATGCCTTGACCTTTACATCTAACCAGGCAGCGGATGGCACGAAGACGATTAAGTTAACGGCCAGCGGCGTTAATGCGATGTTTGGCTACGGTGCGGAGACGGCAGATACCAGCGATGACATTGGGCTGCGTCTGACGGGCGGCAATATCGATCTGTTGTTTAACCCTGACCAAACCTATAGCTACAGCTTCAGTGGTGGGAGTTTGGCCGCTGTGGGAATTAACGGTCTGGATCTATCCACGGGCAGCTTCAGTATCTCTGGGACCCAGGACGACACGACGATCGCCCTGAATAATTACCGTTTGAATGTGGGTTCGGTGGCAAGGTTTAGCGGTGATACGTTGAACTTTATCTCGAAGAAGACGGCGACGGGTAAGGAGGTGAAGTTCAGCGGGACGAATATTGGGGCGTTGGTGGGGTATGGCACGGATACAGTGGTGACCACTGACGACATTGGTCTTTCTATTGCGAATGCCAACCTCAATTTGAACCTCAAGGCGGACAAGAGCTATGACTACGCGCTGAGCAATGCGACGGCTTCGGTGGTCGGTGCGACGGGTCTAACCTTGAATGCGACGGGGATTAGTGCAACTGGGAATCAATCCAGTACAGAAGTGACGCTTGGCAATTTTGCTATGGGCATCGCCAATAATATCGTGCTCTCTGGTACCGCACTTCGCTACAACGCTAACGCCACCCAACTTAGCCTCGGTGCAACTGGGATTTCCGCCTTCATGGGTTCGGGCTACAACAGTGCCAACGCAGTCGGAGTCAGCCTTAGCAACGCCGATCTGGGGTTGGTTCTTTATCAAGAAGCAGCTGGTACGAAGCATACCTATGCCCTCCAAGCAACAGGTTCGGCCTCATTGCTGGGTGTCCCTGCTGACTTACAAATGAGCGCCAATCAATTCAGTCTAGAAGTGAATCGGACTGGACGCGCAGTTAGCGAAACGATCGTTCTCCCTAGCAAAAACATTGCGATTAGCTTTGATGCCAACGAAGGTCAACTGACCCGAGCCTCCGGCAACGCTAGCCTAAATATCGCGAATACTGCCGTTCTTACAGGTGACTTTGGTATTAGCAACACCATCAACGGGAATGTCAACAAACTCTTGATTGGGGCAAACAATGTCACAGCCTTCATTGGCACGGGCTATAACACCAATGATGCTCTCGGTGTAGAGATCAACAACGGTCGCCTCGGCATGATACTCGAATCGACCAATAATGCGCCTGCGATCTATGCTCTGGATGTGGCTGGATCAGCGACACTCAGAGGAATTCCAGCGATCGAACTGACCGGAAATATGGCGGCGCGAATCAATCGTGCTAATCAGGCGATCGACGAAACGATCCTCCTGAGCAATGGCGAAACCGTAAAACTCAACTTCATCGAAGCGGAGGCCGCCTTAACCCAGATCGCAGGTAACGCGACCCTGAAACTTGGGACGATTCTCGAAACCAGCGGCGCAATGAAGCTAGACCTCGGTACAGTTGATGCCCAGGGTAAACGCAAGATCGATCTTGCGGCAGAACAGATCTCCCTATTTGTCGGTGACAACAAAGGAACCCCCGATATTACCGATGATGTCGGTGCCGCTTTGAGTAACGGCAAGCTCAATCTCACTCTCAATCCCGACGACACCTATAACTACACCATCACGGATGCGGCCTTTGAACTGCGTGGGGTCGATCTGCTGGACTTCTCTGGAAAAGTCGGCGCGATCGGCGATCAAAACGGCATCAAGATGCTGCTAGAAGACCTAAATCTGCGGATTGGGGATACCGGATTAATCAGCGGTGACTTTGGCTTTGAAGTAATCAAAGATGCCAATAACCAAAACACAATCAAATTCACTACAAAAGACGCAGCCGCATTTGTCGGCGCAGGGGCAAGCACCGTCACTGAAGCCGACGATCGTGGACTCAGCCTCACGGGTGCCGATATTGAGATCATTCTCAATGCCGATCGGACCTAT
This sequence comes from Alkalinema sp. RU_4_3, assembly GCA_012031975.1. Lineage (GTDB taxonomy): Bacteria > Cyanobacteriota > Cyanobacteriia > Leptolyngbyales > Leptolyngbyaceae > JAAUSA01. The sequence continues at coordinate 10,014 of JAAUSA010000026.1, forward strand.
AGCTACACGATTAATAACGCGGCGGCAGCCCTGAAAGGCTTAGACTTCTTCCAGTTCTCCGGCATTGTCAGCGGCAGTGGTGACCAATCGAATTTGAGTATTGCGCTGGATGATTTGTCGATTCAACTGGCCGACTATGCGAGGGTGAGTGGTGACTTTACCTTTGAGGTGGAAAGCAATGGCAATGGTGGCTCAACCATTAAATTGGGCGGCGAAGACATTGACGCTTTTGTGGGCTTGGGCGCGAGTACCGTTGATAAGAGCGATGATATTGGAGCCGATCTGAGCAATGCTATCTTTAGCCTGACGATCGCAGCCGACAACAGCTACACTTACGATATTGACAATGCGGAAGTCAGCCTCGTCGGACTGGATGGTGTAGAATTTTCCGGCACGGCCAATGTAGACGGCAACAATCAATCCGCCAACTTAGTCTTAAACGATTTGAGTTTGGCGATTTCCGATTATGCGCGGATTTCCGGTGACTTTGCCCTGAGTGTGAAAACCACTGCCTCCGGCAACGTGATTGACCTAAGTGCAACCGATGCAGCCGCGTTGTTTGGCACGGGGGCGAAGACGGCGGATGAGAGTGATGATGTGGGCGTGAGGCTTGAGAATGGTCGAGCCGATGTTCGTTTCAAGCGGGATGCCGCAGGCAAGCTGGCCTATGCCTATAACCTGGGGGGTGCTGTTGAGTTAGTCGGCATCCAAGGACTGACCTTAGGCGGTACGCTTTCCGGCTATGCCAACCAGTTAGGGGAAGCGGTGACGTTGGGCGGCCAGACGATCGCGGCGGGCGAAAATCTCCTGCAAGGGACTGGCCTCACCCTAGGTATAGCCGATCTGACGACGATCACAGGCGATTTTGCCTTCACTCAGCGCACCAACGATGGCGCACTCCTGGCAACGGGTCAAAATATCAGCGCCAGCGTTGAGTTGGTTGCAGGCATGAGCGGCAGGCTCGATGATGGCAAACTGGGCTTGGTCTTCTTGGGCGACGGCAAATATGCCATCCAAGGCAGTGGGACAGCGACCCTAGCCTACAATGCAGCGGGTGATAGCAACGATTTGGCATTCACGGGTGATCTTGGCTTCGAGGTGAACCGTACAGGCCAAGCGATGAATGAAACGATCGCCCTAGGTGGATTGACCCAAACCATCCAATTTGAGACAGGTGCGAATACGAGTCAATTCAACGCCAGCAATCTCGATATGGTTCTGACCCAAGCCGTTAAGGATGCGTTGATCGAAGGGGCGGAACAGTTGCAAGATCTGAGACGGAAATTTGTCGTTGACTATGATGCAAATGGCAATGTTGTTGATGATGCGGCGTTAGACAGTTTCCTGTCGAAAGCATTGCCGGGAACGGACATCACGATCGATGGCATGTTGCAACTACGCGATTACCTCGCCTTGGGTGATGCGATCGTCGATTACTTCAAGAATCTGCCGACAACACCGCCCAATCCTGGTAATCCGGGTGAGCTACAAACCTTTGGTAAGTTGAAGGATTTCATTACGAACCTCAACAACACTTGGGGCAAAAAGCTACCGATCGCCGACAACTTAGATTTTGTCATCGATAAAACTGGCTTCTCGCTTTCTTTTGCCTCCCAACTGAACTACCAGAAGGCAATCAAACTAGCACTCCCCGAAGAAGCGACCAACTTTGGGATTGAACTGGAAGGGAGCGCAACCCTCAACTTGGGTGTGGATCTTGGCATTGATTTTGATCTGAGCTTTGATTGGACAAACTTTGAGGCTGACTTCAATCTGAATAAGTTGGAATTTAATGCCGCTGCTTCTGCCAATGATATTGTCCTCGGTGCTTACTTCGGGCCATTGGGTGTAAGCCTGGGTTCCAATGATGCCGATAAGCAAAAAGGAAGGGCCAGTATTGCCCTGGGTGGATCGATTTCCTACGTCGATGAGTTAAAGTTTGCCACGACGCAAAACCAAGTGGACATCGTCTTGCCGTTCTACGCCAACCTCGCCGGAACAGCGCTCGGTGAGGGCGGTAGCAAGACCGCTACAGCAACGCTACAAGGCGCAATCTTTGACAGTCGCGACTTCTCCAAACTCAACTTTAGCTTCCCCAGCAGCGGTGGGGCCTCCAGCAATATCAGCAATGCTTCCCTGCGCGGCAATACCCTGGCCACGAAGACGGATAGTTTTACCAAGGATGATGTCGGCAAGACCTTCACCTTAGGCAGTTTGGGTACCGTCAAGGTGATCCAATTTGTCGATGCCAAGAACATCACGATCGCCCGCGATTTGTCGAACCTGAATGCGAGTTTCTCCGGTAGCAATGGTACCACCAGTAATATTAGTGGCGCAGCGATCCAAGGCAATGCCCTCACCACCAAGACCAATGCCTTCAGTCTGTCGGATGTGGGTAAGACTGTCACCATCGCAGGCTTAGGCACCGTCAAAATCACCAAGTTTATCGATGAGAAGAACGTCACGATCGAAGGGGCTGACAAAGTTGCCCAACTCGCACCCCCGAAGGTTCAACTCACCACCGCCAACTTTGACAAACTGCTGAACTTCCGCAATATCAGCGTGGCTGATGTCGTTTCCATGTTCCGCGAAACCCTGGCCTGGGCGGAAGAATACAAGAGCTACGATGTGATGCAAACGGCGTTACCGTTTGTGGATCTGAAGTTGGGAGATGCGCTGGACTTTGCTAAGGCGATCGACCAGCAAGTGCTCTCCAAGATCAACTTCTTCAAGCCTGTGGTTAATTTGTTCACGGGTGCAGGTGCAAGCCTGAGCGGTGGCAAATTGACAACCACGGGCGGCAGCTTCACCAAAGACCATGTCGGTAAAGAAGTGTCGATCGAAGGTCTAGGCACCTATCGCGTCAAGGAATTTGTCGATGCGAATAATGTCGTCCTCGATGACGTAGGCGGTCTGACCCTCGGAAATCTCTCCTTTGGACTACATAATAAGCGGGAATTACACCGCACGCTACAAGAGACGATCCAGGCGATCAATGTATCAGGCGTGCTGCCATTTGGGGTTCAGCTCACCTACGACGCAGCCAAGAATGAATTGGTCATGCCCTTCAGCTTCAAGCAGAATCTGCCCGTCCTGAATAATGTGGATCTGAATTTGGGCATGGAATTGGGCGATCTATCGCTCAGTACCAGCGCCAAGACTTCTCTGAATGCCTCCGTCGAGGGCCGGATTGATTTGGGGATTGACTTTGACGGTATCGATAATCAGAGTGGGATTGAATTCTTTATCGATAATGTTGGGCTAACTGGGAGTGCTAGCTTTGCGGTCACGGATCTAGAAGTTGCCGCCAAATTAGGCTTTGTGGGTTTAACCGCCGGGGGCGCAGGCACAGGTTCGACGGTGCGCATGGATGTGAATGCCTTCATGGGCCTCGATCGCGATCCCAATGCCAACACACCGGGCGATCGACGCTTTAAGTTCAATGATTTGATTGGCGGCGATCTATTTGACTCGTTCTCGGTTCAACTGAATGGCGATGCCGAAGCCAAGCTGAAAGGCTTGAAAGTGAATGGTGGCTTTGGGGATATTAACATTGCACCGAATGTTGAACTGGCTGTCTACGCACCGGATCTGAAGAAATTGGGCGCGGGGGTACAAGTTGTCAAGCAACCCGTCACGACAGCCTTTAACCTGCAAGCAGCCTTAGCCGGTGGCCAAGTCAAGCAAGAAGGACTGATCACCGTTCTGCCAGATGTGGCGAATATCTTCAAGCTACAAAACCTCACCTTTAGCGATATTGCCCGTGGTTTGGATGTAGGGATTGACTTCGTTAAGTCGTCCTTGGAAGACCAATCCTTCTACAACACCGCCATTCCAATCATTAACCAATCGTTGAGTGAAACCTTTGATTTCTTGGATATCCTCAGCGATAAATTAGTGCTGGCTGCCGAGAATCCAGCAGCGGTGCTGCAAGAGGTCGAGCGGGTGATTGAAAATGCTTTGGGCATTGTCGATAACAATAGCCTGGCACCGAAGCAACAAATGTTCTCGCTATCCTTGAATGGCGATTTCCTCGATGTCCATCTGGGTTGGCAATACCTCTTCTCCAAGAACTTTGACTTCAACCTAGATTTAGCTTCGCTCAAAGAGCTAGCAGGTACCGCTGGGGCGGCGGCCTTGGATGCGATCGATTCGCTCGTAGACCTAAATGGCGGTGGCAACATCAACCTCGAAGCCCTGGCCAAACTCAACTTTGATCTCGGTATTGACCTCAGTGACCTCCTGCGGGGAGAAACCCCCGATATCGTCCTGTACGATTACAATGCCGCCACAGGCGAAGGGACTTACGCCCAAGTTGGCGCACGCTTAGAGGGTAAAGGGCTGAACCTAGGCTTCAAGGCAGGCCCGATCGATATTGGCGTAGAGCAGGGAACCGTCGTTCTAGACGCAGATGGCAACATCAACACGAAGGACTATGCGGGCTTACTCATTGCCCTCGATCAAAAACGTGGCCCTCGTGCCGATGATGGTCGCTTCTATTTTGGTTCTGAAAGCTTTAGCGACAACCTAGAAGCAAGACTCCAGGGTGGCTTTAGTGTCAATCTACCGATTCGTGTCGATGTCTTGGGTCAATCGGTCAATCTTGATCCCCTCAGCATCAGAACCAATCCAGCCTTGGGCGATCAAGGTTTGCTGGAGATGTTTAAGGGATTGAGTGCGGGCGCTGGTACTGGCCCTGCAATCAAGCCGATCACCATGACGCTGCCGGATATTCGCGGGGCCTTCGATCGCCTTGGTGGTGAGTTCTCCCTGATGGGCATCTTGAATGACCCCAGCTTCATCCTTGATGGTGTCGATGGGGCCATGGGCACCTTAGAAGATGTGTTCGATTCTAGCCTGGCTCAGGATATTCCGTTTGTGGGCGATAAGCTAGCGAGTGCGGCCAGCTTCTTGAGAGATATCCGTCAAGGAATGCTGGGCGATCTGCGCCGTAAACTTAGCGGCAATGGGAAAGCGATCGAATACCTGCGCGAAACCCTGTGGGATGTCCTAGGTACGCAAAAGCTCAACCTGATTCTCGATAGCAACAATGACGGTCGAATTTCGATCGATGATGTGCAAATTCGTTGGTTTGATGCCCAAGGCAACGCCCTCAAGAATTGGGTGGTGGGTGATGCTCTGCCTAATGGCGTCGATGCGATTCAGTTTGATATGAAACTGGGGAGCCGGATTCTGGGAACGGGTGTGGATATTCCGTTGAATCTGGATGTACCGGGCTTTAACCTGGATGTGAATGGCGGCTTTAGCCTCGACATCGGTTGGAGCCTTGATTTCGGCTTCGGTCTGAGCTTGAAGGACAACTTCTACCTCTCCACTAACAAAGACCAAACCCAATCTGAACTGAAATTAGATATTAAGGCATTCCTAGATGGCAGCCCCACAGACCCGAATACAGTCACCCAATTTACCGCTGATGGTCAGTTGCTGTTCTTGAAAGCGAATGTCTTTGATCAAAATCCCAAGGGTCGAGCCAGTGGTATCTATGGTCAATTGGGCCTAGATATGAAAGGCGACAGTCGCGGACGTTTGACCTTCGATAAGCTGATGTCCGGTCGCTTGAATGACATCTTTGGTGTGAAATTGGATCTCGATGGTGAGCTACAACTGGGCATGGAGCTTTCCCTCGATGGGGCGAAGGGTCTGCCGCGTTTGGGCGCTGATTTGGCAGTCGATTGGGATTGGAGTTGGGAATTGGGTAAGCCTGTGCAAAAGCCCAAGGCTCCGACGATCGACTTGAAGAATTTCCGAGTTGACATGGGCAGTTTGGTAACGGAATTCTTGCAGCCGATCGCCGAACAGGTAAAGCAAACCCTCGACCCTGTGATGCCGATGGTTGAGGTCTTAGAGACAGAGGTGCCGGGGCTTGATCTACTGTTGGGTAAGGACAACGATGACCTAAAAGGCTTGATCAATATGATCATGCTGGCGCAGGGTAAGCCCCAGATTGATTGGTCTTTCATTAGCGAAGCCAAGCAGATCTATGAATTGGCTGGAAAACTGTCTAATCTCAAGGCGGGTGGATGGTTAGAACTAGGCGACATTACCGGCTTCGGCACGAAGAACGTCAAGGGCACAGCCAAGACCGGATCAACCAGTGCAGGTGCCGCTCAGATCGATAGCTTCCTCGCTGCCAATACTCGCCAAACCAGCGTTGCACCGAAGAAGAAAGGCGCTGGCAAAACGCCGCGATCGGGCTTCAAGGTGATGGAATACATCAAGGACATCTCCAACTGGACAAATCTGCTCACCGGGGGCGATGCCACCTTCTTCACCTACGAAATGCCACTGTTGGAATTCAATGCTGGCTTTGATGTGAAGATCGCGCGCATTCCGATCGTGCCGACACCTTTGACCATTAATGTTTCGGCCTTTGGTGACTTCAATGCAGCGGCAGATTTGGGCTTTGGCTATGACACCTTTGGGATTCGGCGGGCGATTAGCTCTGGCAATCCGATCGATGCCCTCGATGGCTTCTTCTTGACGGACTTTAATCCTCAGGGTCAAGAAAAAGATGAATTTACGGTGAATGCCAAGCTCGGTGTCCGTGGGGGGCTAGGTGCGGGGATCTTTGAAGTGGGTCTATCCGGGGCAATCACAGCCAAGATGGGTGTGGATGTGCAAGATATTGAAAAACCGACGCTGACTAAGGATGAAGCGGGTTATGTGATCGCTCAAGACTGGAAGAGCGACGGTAAGATTCGCTACTCTGAAGTTGTCACAATGTATAACTACGCGCCCACCGAAGGGGGTGCAGCAGGGGGGATTAAGAACCTATTCAATGTTAATGGCAACGTTGGCTTGGAAATCGGTGCCTATGCAGAGATTGACCTACTACTCACGTCAAAACGATTTGAAATTCCGATCGCTGAAGTAGAACTGGCGAACTTTGGCTACCAAGCACCGAAGGTTCAGCCTTATTTGGGTAAGGTGGAAGGTGGCAAGCTGCGTCTCTACAGCGGTAGCTTCTCCAACAAGCGCGTTTATAATGCCACCGCCGATGGGGGCGAGACCTTCATTCTGAGTGGCTCCAATGGCACGGTCAATGTCGAGTATGAGGGTTACTATCAAACCTTTACGGGCGTGACTGAAGTGATTGCCGACGGTGGCTTGGGCGACGATGTGTTTGATGCAACCCGGCTCAAGGGTGCTACGATCAATATCACGGGCGGGGCAGGCAAGGACAAGATTCTGTTTGGTACCGCAGGCGGTTTTGCCGATGGTGGTGATGGCAATGACATCCTAGATGCATCGCTCAGTATTGGTCGCGTCGAATTAATTGGCGGTGCGGGTGACGATCGACTCACAGGTGGCCTCGGTGCGGATGTGCTGAAAGGTGGGGCTGGACGCGATCGCTTAGTCGGTGGTCTGGGCAGTGACATACTTGACGGCGGCAGCGGTGACGATAACCTTGCTGGCGGTGAAGGCGATGATACCTACGCCTTTGGGGATGGCTTTGGGGTCGATCGCTTCAGCGACAGCCTCGGCAACAACGCGATCGACTTCACGCAAGCCAATAACAGCCTCGAAGCCTCGATCGGTAGGCGTGGTGTGTCCGTCCGTCAAAACGGTGCGGAAAATGAAATCCGGGCCAATGGTTCTAGCATCAACAAAGTGACGCTGGGCAAAGGCAACGATACCGTGAACATGAGTGACTTCGCCGATCGTGCCATCCAGCTTAATGATACGGGCGGAGACGACACCTACCGAATTCGCATGGGCCGTGCCAATAATGACTTTGGTTTAGGCACGCTGAACCTCAACGATGGCGGCGGTGACTTCGATGAAGTGATTCTAGAACAGACGACGACGGATGTGCTGAACCTGGATCTCAACCAAGTGAGGAACGGTCGCGAGATTATTAACTACAATAGCGCGATCGATCGCATTACGGTGACGGGTAAAGCGACTCAGTTTATCGGCAATACGATCGTTGACTTCGGTGGCAATATTCGCGTTGGCAATTCCGATAACAACGGCATCTCGCGCCTGGGCACAACGGATTTACGCTTGATTGGTAAATCGATCGCCTTCAATGCTCAGGTGAATTCCGACGCGATTATTGTCGATACCTTGAACAACGTGGATGTAACGCAGAAACTGAATGCCGTCCAAAACGGCTACATCGACCTGCGCACCTACGGTAACAAGACCAATATCAATCTGTCTGCCGATCTGATGGTTTCCACTGGGGACTCGCAAGATGGTCAAGGTGCAGGCTGGATGCGTCTGACAACACCAGATGGGGCGTTGATTAATACCAATGGAGCACAGATTCTCGGTAGCGGTAGCCAATTGGTGGTCAAGTCGAAGAATGGTATCGGTAGCACGACTGCTAGTATCAAATCGACGGTTGCATCCTTCACCGGGGCGACGTCGCTCCATGGCCAAGGGGATATTGTTCTCGATGAGACGGATAGTCTGAAGCTGACGAACATTGCAGAGAAGCTGCCCGTTTATAATCCCGGCTTGATTATTCCAGAGATGATGATTCTGCCTGTATGGGTGGAGAAGAGCCAATGGATTGCCAGTTTGAGCACCGATTGGAAATCGCAAATTGTCAATGGCACCACGGACTACGCGGTGGCGGCGGGCAATGGCGACATTCGCCTCAATTTAGCGGGAGCGGATGCGCTGCTGAGCTTGGATAGTGGCAGTTTGACAAACCGAAATACGACGGGGGACATCATCCTCACAGCGGATGACATTAACTTCCGCAGCGGCGCAAGCAAAGTCCAGGGTAATGACCAGTTGGTGATCCAAGCGACCCAGACGACAAACCGCGAATACCGCTTGGGTACGGCGGCCATGACGAAGTTTGGCGAAGAGATTGTCGATAATGCCATCCTGAATGACAATAAAGCCCTCGAACTCTCGACCCAGGATTTGACCGCGCTGAAGGACGGCTTCCAGCAGGTCACGATCGGGCGTCAAAACCCAGGCAACGTCATGACCTTCGGGGACATCAAGGGGGATGCCGAATTCCGCGACACCATCACCTTCCTGGCCGATCACATGGATATCAAGGGCGATGTCCAAGGCAAGGGGGAGATCCTAAACCTGAATACGAATACCGCCAGAGTATTTAGTGCGAGTATTTATGACGATACGATTGGAGCCTTTAGCTCAGGGATTACGGCCAAGGACATCAACTTGACAGCGACCCAGCTCAATCCCGCACGCGGCAACGATCAAGTGACGGTGAGCGGCTGGCTCAAGGCGACAGAATCGATCGACCTCAAGGCCCAGAATATCGTGACCGACATTGGCAGCCAAGTGCTAGGGACTCAGGCCAATAGCCAAATTCAGGTTAATACGACGGACTACACCAAGATTGCCGGTTTAGTCGAGGGGATGGGAGCCAATTCCTCCGTCAATCTCTACGCTGCCACGGTCATGAATGTCAAGGAAGGTGGTATCGTTGCGGCTCGTGGCACGGACGGTCAGATTGACATCGAGGCGGGCCAAGTGGTGCTGATCGATGCGGGGGGAGCCGTGACCGCTGGGGCGAGATTTGAGGATATTAATGGCAAGCCCACAGCGATTAAGACAGGCGAAGGGGCAGATGTCCGGATTGTATCGCCGCACGAGTTGGTGATCAAGGGAACGGTTACCAGCAGTGACCAAATGCTGCTCTCCGCAGGCAGTCCGCTCAACAGCTACAAAGCCGATTACTTCGATCAATTACCAAAAGATGCTAAGGGCAACGATCACTACCTGAAGCGGATCGGCGAAGATCAGTTCTCGATCCTGATGACCGGAACCCTGACCAGCTTGTCGAATAATACAACGCTGAACCTAGAAGCCAACGATGACATCATCATTCGCGGTAACATCAACGTCTTCGGTCAAAACTCTGGCCTGAAGGTGCGATCGAACACCTGGGTCTACGAAGAAGGCTTCATGGATGTCCAGAAAAACATTGATATTCTGGGTGGATTTGATGCCGCAGGCAACTCCACGGGTGGCGCAAATACCGAAGGCTCTAGCGTTTATGTCCATACCACTTCGCGGATTATTACCCGTCAAGCGGGCAGCACGATCAACATCAAGGGTGCAAAGGATGTCGATATTCTGGGTGCGGTGGTTGCGGGTGGCACGATCGGTGAACATGGCGTCACTTGGGCGGGTAATGACTCGGTGGTAAACGTCACCGCTGGCGAACAGGTCTTCCTCGATACGGGTCTGCTCGGTTCCAAGGGCGTCAATATCCAAGGCGGTATTGGCGGGGCTGATGATCAGGGCTTGGGTGTACTGATTACGACGGCGGGTGGTGCGACCGCTGGTGGCTATACAAGTGATAATAGTGGCGGCATCATTAATATCAATAGTGCTAGCAATATCGAAATGATGGGTTGGCTGGTATCCGGCGGTAAGCTCAACCAAGTCTTCGAGAATGGCAAGCTGAAGTCCCAGACGATCGATTGGTCGGGCAACAAGGGCAAGATTCAGGTCAATGCCCAGGGCCAAGCCTTTATTGGTGGCAACACCGTGAATCAAGCGGGTGAAGCGATTCAGACGGGTGGATACTTGTATGCGACCGATCGGATTGAAGTCGTCGGTCAACAAACCACCGGCACCGGCGTCTACGTCCAAGCGGCGAGCGAACTTGTCACCCATGCTGCCGATGGCTCGATCTTCGTCAAGTCCAGCAGTGATGCGGATGTTCAAGGAATGCTGCTGCCCGGTGGCGACATTACGCAAGTCCGTGGGGCCGATGGTTTATACATTGGTCGGACACTGACCAACTTTAATGGCAACTCCACGGTGCGGATCGAAGCGGATGACCAAATCCGCGTGGGCCAAGATTTACGCGCTGGTAAGAGCATTGACTTAGTGGGCGGTGACGACCCGATCGAAGCCGATGTACCAGGCAAGATCAATTACTCCGGTCGCGGCATTGTCCTATATGGTTCGACCAAGTTGGAAACCTGGAAGGAAAATAGCAAAATTAATCTCAACGCACCGGGTCGAGTCGATATTCTGGCTCCCGCCCATACGAATGAAGCGGAGGCAGCGGGCTTTATTCCACTCTCTTCGGGTGTGCTGAATCAAGATGTCAGCCTGAAGCTGTGGCTCAATAAGGTTGGGTTCCAAGTCGAAACAACGATTAATATCCCGGCATCCAAGACCGCTGACAATACGAAGGTTGAAGATCTGATTAAGGATCTGCAAGACGCGATCGATACAGCGAACTGGACCGTGGTGCGTTCCGATGATGCGGCCCATGCTGTGGGTAGTAATTACATTTCTAGCAACACCGATCGTGATCTCGAAGTGAAGTTACGCAACGGTCACTTTATGTTGGCAGGGCCGTACAAGTTCATCATTCAGTCGAGTTCGACCAATGCTGACCAGTTAGGCTTCACGAATGTCGGGACTGGTTTGGCTTCGACGCTGCCTTATACGATTAGCGCGAAGGAAATCGGTTCTACCGTGTCGATCGGCGCACCGAATGGCCCGAATGGCAAGCTCTACATCGCGGGTCAAGTGCTGTCCTATGAGGCGATGAATCTCTACAGCGGCACTTCACCGGATGGCATTGATATCGAACTAGATGTGACTGGGAAACTGGAAACAATTAATGGTTCGATCGCCGTGAAGGTGGGCAAATTCGGGGTGGTCAAGGGCGATATTGTAGCAGGTGGTGCCGGATCGGATGTCATCCTATCGGCGGAAAACACCCTCGAACTCTACGGCAATATCACTGCCGATGATGCAATTCAGTTGAGTGCAGGCAAGACCGTTAAAGCAGGTGAGGTGAGCATCCACACCTTCGGCACTAGCCAGATGAATGGGCAGTCGGTGACGATCGCGGGTCTGAATAATGTGATCATCAATAGCTCGATCGGTATTGATGCCAAGGATCAGATTAATAATCGGCTCAAGCAGATCACGATCGGTTCGACCCAAGGCGATCTAACCTTAGAACGCACTAGTGGCCGAGTTGCTAGCACTGCGACGATGCTGTTCACGGGCCGCGATGTGAATATCGATGGCGTAGTGAAGAACCTCGGTACCGATGGGAATGCAGCGACGACGGAAGTCACGATTAACGCAACGCGCAATACCCGGATTACGGCAGACATCCAAAGTGAAGGCTCAGTGCTGGTGCAGGCAGTCAATGACATCAACCTGTTCAATGCAAACATCGGGGTTAACGGCACGGGTGAGACGCTGGAGCTAGTGCAGACAAGCGCGGGTGGCACGATTACGCTGGGCCGGACGATCGCGAATCTTAACGGCACTTACAGTCAGCAGGGCGCAAGTCTGGCGGCGAAAGACAGCCTGACGATCGACAGCACGGGTACGGTGAATGTGAATGCAGGTGTCCAGGTGATGACCGAGGCCGCCAATAGCACCCTCACCGTCAATGCAAATCAGCTCAACCTCACAGGTGCCCTGTATGCGGGGGCAAAACCAGCTACGGGTGGCGTGAATTGGAGCGGCGATCGGGCCACAGTGGCGTTGAATGTGACTGACTTGCTGACGATCGGTGGCGTCGGTGCGAATACTCTGGGTCAGATGGTTAATGTGGGCGGCTCGATCGAAGCCACGGGCTGGGTGAATATCAAAACCTTGGGTGGTACTGATCCACTGGATCTGGTGATGTCGCGAGCCAGCTCAATCAAGGCCGATACCCATGGGTTAGGGACCACAGCGGGTCAAATTGTGATTAACGCCCAGGGTAATGCCCAAATCAATGGTGTGGTTGAAGCAGTTAATGCGGGTGGTGATTTGCAGTGGTCTTCCCAGGGATTGATTCTTCTGAATGGTTTGCTGAAGGCCGATCGGAACCTGACGATCAATGCGGGCAAGGATGTGACGGGCTATGGCTTGATCACGCGAGGACTGCGCTACTATGATGCGAATCAGCGGATGATTGATTCGTTGGGTTACTACGTTAATGAATTGGGCGACTTTGTCGATAATCTCGGCAAGATTACGACCCAACCGCAGCAGACGACAACCGATCAATTGCTATGGCAGCCCGCTGGGGGCGGTATCCTCGGCACTAATGCTGGTGGCAAGATCATGCTATCAGCAACCGGAGATATGTGGTTGCAAGGACAGACGGGGCAACTGAAGGCGGATGCGAATGGTCAAGAGACTGTTGCGACTGAGCAGGTTGTGATTACCACAGCGGGAACCGTGACGATCGATGGGGAAGTGCGGGCACTGAAACAGATTTCGGTGAATGCGCAGAATCTCAACTTGATTAAAGAAGCGACGGTGAAGACGTTTGAGACGGGTAGCCGGATTAGTCTGCGGGCAACTGAGCAGATGATGACGACGCAAAGTCAGTTGGGTACTGATCGAGCTTTGATTGATAGCAAAGGTAGTCTGGATGTGACGGGTCGTGATCTGTGGCTCGATGGCACAATCAAGGGCGCGACGGTGCTGCTGAATGGGGCGAAGTCAGTCAATCTTCAGGGTAAGGTGGTTTCAGCGGCCAATATTGATGTCCGATCGGGTGTGGATCTGGGCTGGACGGAGGCGAAACTGCTGGGCGGTCTCACTCGTGCCGATCTAACGGGCGGCGAGATTGCGATTACGCTGGATGGGGCATTGAATGCTCAGGGGATCGTGTCGCTCTTGGCGGGGGGGAATGTCCGCGTCGAAGCTGAGGTCGGCAATGGTGGTCAGGGCAGTGCGAATGCGCCGTTGATTACCCAGAAGCCGGTGACGATTCAGGTGGTGACGGGAACGTATCAGGTGGCCGATGGCACGATCGCGGTACCCGTCGAAAGCTGGGTGCAGACAACTGTGACCGAGCAGGTGGGTAATGATCTCGTGCGGGTAGGCAATCAGTTCTACACAATGGATGTGACGCTGACTCAAGATTCTTACTGGAATCCGACGACCAATACTGAGCGCGAGTTCTTTGTGAATGGGGTTGATTACATCAGTACAAATATTAACTGGGGCGGCGCTGGCACACCGGCGGCTGATCACGATTTCACTGACTTGAGTGATGCGCAACGTCAAGTTGTGATGGATATCCTGGGCTATAAGCGGCTGTATGACTTCGGCTATGCCAACGCTAAAGACAACCGCACGGTAAATGGTAATCCTTCTGAATCGGCTTGGACACCAACTTGGGCAAACAATTCTAAAGTAATTGTCAATATTCCCCTTGATGGCATCAAGAACTACTACGTTCGTCTGCAAGATGGGGCACAGAATGATCTCCTGCGAGCTGTATCCCAGGGCCAAGCGGATACTTGGAATGAAACCGTGGGTCAGTACTGGGATCAGGCCACAGTTCGCTATAACCAGATTAACTCTGGACATACGGCGACAACCTATACATACGATCGCACCCTCGATTACGACAATTCGCCCGATCGCTGGCAAGTCAGCTATGACAGTAATGGTAAGCGTTGGTACTCAATTAACGATGGCAGAACTGGCAATAACGTGGTGCAACATGCGAAAAACCCACTTTGGCAGAATGCTGCAATGCAATACGAGAATGATTTGCGTGGCGTTCGTATCTACTCACCGATCGGCTACGACAGTACGACCCGCCTGATTAATGCTCAGAATCAAGTTGGCAGCCAAGTCAGAACAGTCGGCGAGACCCAGGAGTTTCTGTATAACGTAGCGCTGAAGGTCACTCGTGCTGCACTTGACATTGATACAGAGGTAGGTTCTGAAGAGCCTTGGTACCGCTTTTGGGGTGAATTTGGCACAGGTACTGCATCTCAATATAGTATTTCAGGCGGTGCTTTTGCCTCTGCCTATAATCAATTGACTTGGGGGAATGGTGGCTATTTCAATATCAATTATGATGAGACCGTTTTGTCCCGCGAGAATCTCCGATACGATACACAGTTTAGATTCCAATGGCAATTCCGCGAGGATGATGGAGATGGTGACTTCGTAGAATCTGGGAGTGATGATGTCTTTGGCGACCATTGGCGTTGGGGAACCATCCCTCAAAGTACCCAAACCTATACCGCAAACCTCTCCAACGGTGATGGTTGGGGTGAATTAGAGTACAAAATTGAGTCTATTGGAAACTGGGTTAAGACTGGTGATATCACCGAAACTTTCCGGGACTATAACTATAACTGGGAATCCAAACTCAATAACGTCCAAGACAAACGCCTGACAGAAAGATTCCAGTTTGTCACCAATGATCATGATATTTTCGATAACCGTCCCCGCTACGAAACCAGCGACAAACTCGTCAAAGTCGTCCAAACCGACATCCAAACCAAGTTCCGCACCGAGCAAACCATTCAAAATCAGATCGTTTGGCGCACCGAACGCTTGACCAACGGTGACCTCAAGGATCAAGGAGCCTTCAACCAAAGCTCGATCAGCGCCCTGAATGGCATCATCATCGACGCAGGCAACAACGCCACCATCAGCGCCAAACTCGGCACCACTGGAGCTAATGGCACAATTTCGATCAATGCAATTAACAACGCCACGATCAAAGGTGCCATCCCTGAAGGTGCCAATCCCGCCGACGTTATTGCCGCTCCCGCCATCCTGACCACCCAAACCAGCCTGACAATTACAGCGAATCAGGTGAATGTCACCGATCGCAGCCAACTCACCGCCACGATCGGCCAAGTCAACCTCCAGTCCGCCACTGACCTCGGCTTCAGTGGCATTGCCACGGGCAACCAGGTCAGCCTCAATGCTGCGAGCAATCTCACCCTCACGGGCCAGATTCAATCGGCCACGACAATCACCGCCCAGGCTGGTACCAACAACGGAATTGGCAACATTACGGGTAATGCTTATACCAACCTGAATGCAGTCGGTAATATTACCCTCACCGCAGGCAATAGCGATGGTGACATTACCCTACCCAGCGGCTGGATCACCGGTCAGACCGTGACGCTAAATGCCAATAAAGGCGCAATCAGCAACTACTCAACCACGATCGATGCCAATGGCCAAACCCTGCGTCAACATGGCTTGATCACGGCTGACACCCTAAACCTCAATGCCCAGCAGGAGATTAATGTCAGCCTCAAGACCACACAATTGAGCGCAACGGGGACGGCGATCGACCTCACCACCGACGCCATTACCGCAACTACGGCCAACATCACCGCCACAGGCAACCTCAACCTCACAGCGCTGAACAGCCTCAACCTGCAAAACGTCACAGCCAACAACATTGCCCTGAACAGCATTGGGAACGTGAACGTCGATCGCGTGACCGCCACAGGCACCATCGCCATGGATCTACTCCAAGGCAACTTCGCCCTGAATGCCAATGGCCGAATGACCGCTGGCAGCACAGTCACCCTCGATGTCCAAGGGACTGCGATCGGCGGCAGCAACAGCCTACTTCAGGCCCAGGCCCTTGATCTCTCCGCCAGAGGCACGGTTAACTTGACCACCCAGCTCCAGGAGGCCAAGCTCACAGGACTAGCGGACAACAGCTTCACTCTAGCCAACCAAGGCAACCTGAAGCTCAACCCCAGCAAGTTCAACGGCGGCACCGTCACCCTGTCCACCAGCGGCAACCTGGACCTCGATAGTTTGAAACTCCTAACCGACAAGTCCGGCCAAGGCCTCAACCTCACGGCAGGCGGCAGCATCAGCTTCAACCAACTCGACGCGGGCGCCAACTACGGCACCATTACCCTGAACGCAGGCAACCAGATCAACAGCCGGATCGCCAACGACGACCAAGCGGACCTGATCGCCGATCGCGCCGTCCTCACCTCCGGCCAGTCCATGGACCTCGAAACCAACCTCGCCAACCTGATGGCCACCTCGGCCTCCGGCGACATCCAGATCGAGAACCTGAACCCACTGGCCCTCACCCTCGGCGACATCATCGCCAACAACGGCAACATCTACGTCAGCAACCGAGGCACCCTCAACGCCACGGCCCGCAACGAATCGAAGCAGGTCAACGGCTCTATTGTCCTCGTTAGTAAGACCAGCGACATCGTGATCAATCCATCGAGCGACGGAGCCGATCGCCGTATCTTGACCCAAACCCTCGAACTGCGAGCCACGGGCCAACTGATCGTCGATCGCCGCGTCGAACTCGATGCTGATAATCTCACCTTGGCTTCTGGCGAAACGGGCATTACTGAAGGCGCGATTCTATTGCCCAAGATCCGTACTAAGAATCTCACCTACGAACTCGGCTCCGGAAGCATCATCATCTCTCCGGAAACCTTCAAAAATGCAGGTGGTGAAGCCCTACAGCTCGATAAAGTGAACCTGATCGCTCGGGGTAACCAGATGACCCAGGGCAGCAGGGCCGGACTCTACCAGTACCGCGACGTTAATACCAACCAAACCTACTACCTCGACACCGCCGAATTAGAAGGTACGACCAAGGTTTACCAAGCCAACGGCAATGCCCTCACGGCTGCCCAAATTACCAGCCTGCGCTTGGCTCCGGTCCTGAACATGCTCAACTACCAAGTGCGCGAACCCCAAAGCGGTAAGCTCACCTTCCTGGGCAACGATGGCCGTGAATACTATCGCGATCGCGTCGGTAAGAAAGTCGTCGTCGATGGCAGCGGTGGCACGACCCTAGTGGATGAAACCTTCCCGACCTATACCCGTCAAAATGCAGCGGGCAAATATGCCTACACCGTACTTCGCCTAGACTTAGCGGTACCTGCCTATGAAGTCGTCTACAGCGATGAAGTGAACTATCGCAAGTTTGCAGCGGATAATGCGGCGATCTACGCTGATGTCCAGGTCCATTTCACAGAGGTAACGCAACCCCAGGTCAATGCCCTCAATATGACTGCCCTGATGCGTCAGGAACTGGCAGGTGGTATTTCCCTGGCCACCCCGGTCGGCGAACTGCTCACCCCGAGAGATGGCTTCGCGATCAATTCCCAGTCCCTCAGCCTCAAGGCCCAGCGCGATCTTGGCAACATCAGCTTCACGGACCTCAAAGGTACGGACATCTCGATCGCCAGCGGTGCCAACATCTTGGTCACGGGTGCCCCCCAAGCCAGCCAGTCCCTCAGGCTCGAATCCACGGGCTACTTCGACAACAACGGCAACTTCATCGGCGGCAACATCACCACCGACCCGACCAACCCCGCTGCAAAACTCGTGGTGCAAAACCTCGAACTCGCCGCCCTTGGTAACATCAACGTCGATGTGAATGCAGGCTTCCTCAAGGCCAAGGTAGCCAACAACGGCGACCTGACCATCCGCGAAACCGATGCCATCACCCTGGCCGATGTCGCGGTCAATAATGGTCAACTGAATCTAACGGCGAGTAATGCGGTCACGATCGCCAAAGCCGTCGTCGGTGGCAATGTGATTCTCAACGCCAGCGATGTCTTCAGCGGCCTGAATGGCGACAGCAAAGCGGACCTGACCGCCAATGACCTCAATATCGCAGTCACAGGCAGCGTCGGCACAGCCAGCCAGCTGCTCGAAACCACCGTCAACACAATCTCCCTCAACACAGGCAGCAGCGCCAACCTTGGCAACTACGGTGCCCTCAACGTCATACTGTCGATGCAGGCAGCAGCGTCCAAATTGAAACCCATAGCCCCTTAACGATCGCAGGCAATATTTCAGCGGTGGGCAGCATCCGTCTCCAGTCGGGAGATGCGAGTGGGAGCGGTGATGATCTGACGATTAACAACGATGTCAAAGTTGAGACTCTTTCTGGAGATATCTTCCTCAAGGCCGGAGATAACTTCAAACTCAACCGTACAGCGATCGTCAAGACGACAGGCGCAATCGAAATCGAAGGCGACTATACAGACGCTAAGGATCCGGGTGATGTCGGACGCGGCAGCACGATTGACCTAATCGGCAGTCTGATTGCCCAGACGATTCGAGTTAAGACCTACGGCGATGACGATGTAATTAACGTCCATGGATCGGGTGCGGCGATCGCGATCGACAGTGGCGCAGGCCGTGACATCATCAACCTAGGCGACAACGGCAAGCTCAGCCGGATTAAGGGTTCGGTCACGATCGATGGCAAAGATGGCATCGACGATCTGAATATCGATAACAACCAAGACCCGAGCGACAGTAACCTGCGCGTCCTTAAAGATCGTATCCTCGGCCTCACCGGAATCACAGGCGACATCTTCTACCAAAACATCGAAAACATCGACATCAAACTCGGCGGCGGCAAACATACCACCCAAGTGGCCACGGACATCACCGCCAAGGTCAACCTCAACACGACGAGCTCCGCCGCCAACACCCTGATTCTAGACTTCTCGAACCAGGCCACCCCGCTCAATCTCACCCTCGACGACGGCTTCCTCAGCGGCCTCCAAACCGGCGGCTCCGTCAACTACGCCAACAACTACCAAACCGTCCGTCTCAGCCTGACCAACGGCAACGATAGCTTCACGGTGAAAGACGCCAACTTTGACTACAACCTGTATGTCAATGCTGGCACTGGCCGCGACGTGCTGAATGTTGATTACTCAGACTCAACGATCGGCTACAACGCGCTGGTTCAAGTCACCGATAATAATGTGTTGGGACTCGGCCTAGACGAACGCTTCTTCTACAGCAGCATGGATGATATCAACATCACGCTCGGAAATGCTGCTGACACCGTACGTTTGCTCAACACCTCAACCGCCAACTTTGCCATGAACCTGGGCGGCGGCGATGATAGTCTCCAATTGTTTGACACGCTTAGCAAGACTAAGATTGATGCCGGGGCGGGCAATGACAACGTGATGATTCAGCGTCTGTCGGGAGCAACCACCCTATCACTGGGATCTGGCGATGACACCGTCACCGTCGGTTCCGCCTTCCAAACCCTCACAGGAATTCAAGGAACCCTGGATATCAGTGGTGATGCTGGCCAAGACATCGTAACCCTCGATGCGGCAATGGATACTGTCGATCGTAATGCTCGTTTCGATCGCAATTCCCTCACCAACAGTCGTACCACCGTCACGGGCCTTGGTGCTGCCACCATCACCTACGACCAGGCCGAAAACCTGAATCTTGCCCTAGGTCTTGGCAATGACACAGTCACCATCGCCGCCGATGAACTGGACCACTATGTCGCTCTAGCCGCTGGAGAAGGCCGCAACCAACTCGCCCTCGACTTCAGCACCCAAACCACAGGCAAAAAGGGCCTACTCAACCTTACCGACACCGAAGTCGGCGGTCTCAACATCGAGCAACAGGACTTCCTCAGCATCGATATCACCCTGGGTTCAGGCCGAGATCAAGTCGATGTGATTAACACCTACAGCGGTATTGCGAATCTGAAAACCGGGGCAGGCGACGATACGGTTAACGTGCTCGATAACCAAGGCTTCCTAGGTATCGAAACGGAATCCGGCCATGACTTGGTATCTATTGAACGCACCACCGCCACTACCTTGGTTTCCACCGGTGTTGGCTACGACTCAGTCATCCTCGGCGCCAGACAGCAAACCCTAGAAAATATTCAAGGGCGTGTGATTGTTGAAATGGGCGAAGGTGGTGATTCGCTGGTGCTGGATGCCACGGTAGATCAGGTCGATCGCGAGGGCATGCTTAACGCCAATATGATTACTGGTTTGGGACTCGGCCAGGGTCTGCAATATAGTGGAGCCGATTCCCTAGAGTTGTACCTAGGGAGTGGTAACGATAGTCTGGAAATCCAGTCGATCGCGCCTAACACCTATGTCAAGACAGGTGCTGGAGACGATCAAGTGGCGATCGACCATGATGCCAATGTGGGTAATCAAGCCGGGAAGTGGCTCAATGTGGAAACGGAAGCGGGCAATGATACCGTCAATCTGAAGTCCACTGGATTTACCTATAACCTGGTCGTTGATACGGGTGAAGACCAAGACAAGCTAAATATCCAAGCCCAGCCTTCGGTGGCAGGCGAGGGGTCGCTGCTGGTGACGACGGAAACCCAAGTGTTGGGTCTAGGGTTGGATGAGCGCTTCCAGCACAATCAGGCAGAAGTTGTGAATCTGACGCTGACGGATGCCCCCGATACTGTGGTGCTGTTCAATGAATATAGCGGTGAATTTAATCTCAACACAGGCGGCGGCAACGATACCCTGATGATTCTCGAAAACACCAGCGTCCTCCATGTGGAAACCGCCGCTGGGGATGACACGATTCGAGTCCAGCAGACCAGTGAAAAAGCATTCCTTGAAACAGGGGAGGGCGATGATCTGGTGGTTGTAGGCAATGCAACACAGCTTGTTAGTGGCGTGCATGCACCGTTGCTGATTGATACGGGGGCTGGTGTCGATGAATTAATGGTTGATAATGCGGCGGATGAATACGATCGCACCGTTAATATTACCCCCAGCACAATCTCTGGCCTAGGCACGGTCTATCCGCTGCGCCATGAAGGTGTTGAGTTGCTGAATGTGGCCTTGGGTTCGGGTCGCAATACGGTTTATACCAGTGACACTTCGACCTCTGTGCTTGCACCCGTGCCACTGCCCAGTACTGCCCCAGCGGAGTATCATGCCCTGGACCTGGAGATCGATCGCGACGGCCAGGCCCAAACCAGTGAGGCTGTGCTGAATCTGCATCTAGAAGGCTACATTCAGGAGGTCCTAGAAAACGGCATTCAGACAGAGCTGCTTAGCGCAGAACATGCTGAAATCCAAAGTCAGGGTTTCCTCAAACGGGCCTGGAGTAAGCTGATCGGTCGTAGTCTCAACTAATTTCGATCCGTGCATGATTAAACACCTGACTATCTGCTGAGCAACGCATCCGTGGTTCTCTCGATTAAGGATTGTCTTAACGCCGACTTGTTTTCATAAATCGGCGTTTTTGCTATTTAGCGATCGCGATTCAACCCTGTAAATTGGGAATGCTAGGAGTTGAAAGTCAATACCTCAACAGAATCTAGCGCTATCTTAGGAGTTTGTGATGGATATTTTGCGTAGTACCGCTCAGCCTGTGTTTGCCTTAGAAAAGTCGCTGTTAGCCACAACACTGGGGGCTGTAGGTGCTGGGGCATCTATCCTGGAATATCCTACTACATCAGTAAATCGGGCATCTGGTGGCGCGATTGCCTTTGTCGATGGCGGTCTAACCGACTATCAGCAGATGGTTGATGCGATGGCTGGCTCGGAGATTGAGGTGATTGTTCTAGATGCTGGGGGGGATGCGATCGCCCAGATGACCCAGTCTATTGTTGGCCGTCAAAATATCCAATCGATTCATATTCTTTCCCATGGCACCCAGGGTGGTCTGAAGCTCGGCGAAAGCTGGCTCGATTTGCAAACCCTGCCAAGCTATGTCAGCCAAATTCAAACTTGGGGACAATCCTTAAGCCAAGATGCCGATATTTTGCTCTATGGCTGTAATGTAGCGCAGAATGCCGCTGGTCGAGGGTTTATTTCCTTACTCAGTCAATTGACAGGGGCTGATGTCGCCGCTTCGAATGACATCACAGGTGCCCAAAGCAATTGGCAATTGGAAGTTGCCACGGGGGCGATCGAATCTGCCCAGCTAGCCTTTGAGCAATATCAATATAATCTTGCAACCTATATGGTAACCGCCTCTAATGATACTGGAGTCGGTTCTCTCCGTAATGCAATTCAACTGGCAAATAGTAACGCTGGTAAGGATATTATTGAATTTGACACTACAGCGTTCACAACGCCTAAAACGATTACGCTAGCTTCGCAATTACTTATCAAAGATAGTGTAGAGATCAAAGGCCTAGGAGCTAATTTGATTACTATCAGTGGCGACAAGAATCAAAACTCGACAAATGACTCCGGTGACACGCGGATTTTCTTCATCCAATCTGGCGATATTAGTATTAGCAACCTAACCCTGGCAAATGGTCGTGCCCAAGGCCGTGATGGCGGTACAGGTGGTGCAGGTGCAGGATTAGGTGGAGCCATTTACGTTGATGGCTATGATGAACTCGGCAATGCAAAAAACACGAGTTTAACCATAGATAATGTTGTTTTTAACAACAACGTGGCGATCGGTGGCAGCACGGCAGCGGGTAATTCTGTCCCAGGTGGTGTTGGCTTCAGCGAATTTGACGGCAAAGGTGGGAAAGGTGGCCTAGGTGGTGCCAGTGTAGGCAATGCTCAATCAGCATCTATTCAGGGTCAGGCTGGTTCTGCTGGAACTGCACCTAACAGTACAGGTGGGGCGGCAGGTTCTGGTACAACGGCCCAAGCGGGTCAAGCCGGGACCAATGGGGGTGGCGGCAGTGGCGGCGGCGGCCAGGGTCCCTGGGGCCGGGGACCGTCATCGGGCGGTCAGGGCGGACCCCCGGATCTTGAAGAAATGTTGCGCCGCGGCCAGGACCGGATCAAGCAATTCATCCCTGGCGGCTTCGGCAACAGCCGCACGGCCGCCGGCATTGCCGCCGCGATTGTGGCCATCTGGTTGGTAACCGGCACCTATCAGGTCCAGCCGAACGAGCTTGGTGTGCCGCTGATATTCGGGCGCGTCCAGCCGATCACTACGGCGGGCCTGCATTGGAATTGGCCGGCGCCGATCGGCAAAGTGCTGAAGCCTTCGGTCACTGCGATCAATACCGTCGAAGTCGGCATTGGCAAGGCCCGGACAGCGGCCATCTTTCGTCGACCGACCAAAGAGTTCGAGGAGGGCATCGCCCGTGGAAAGGAAGCCGTCGAGATTGCCCGGTCGCTGGATCACCCCTATACCTTTGTCCACGCCGACTTCGGGCGTCGGCCTCGTCCACCTCCGCCGAGGAGACCTCGACGAGGCCCGAGCGCTGCTCGACGAGGCCAAGGTCGCACATCAGTTCCTCGCCACCGAGCCCGGCGCGCCACCGTCGACAAGGTGCGCGCGGCGATCGACGATGACGCGGTGCGCCTGGTCATCTACATGGGCGGCGACGGGACCTTCGCCGAGGTCGCCAAGGGCATCCTGTCCTCGGCGCACGCCGCCGAGGTCGACATGGGCATGCTGCCGACGGGCACGGCC
>JAAUSA010000027.1 GCA_012031975.1 Alkalinema sp. RU_4_3
TGGGCCGAGCCGATGGAACTTTTGGCACCCCTGTTAACACTATTACTGCATTTACTAGCGGCGGTGGTTGGGCAGTTTCGACTCGCTATCCCCGGCAACTGGCGGATGTGAATGGCGATGGGCGGGCTGAGTATTGTCGGCTTTGGGCAAACTGCGGTCGCGGTCGCGTTGGGTCAGGCCAATGGCTCCTTTGGCACTCCCTTTAATGCGATTACTGGTTTTACGCCTGGCGCGGGTCAGTGGAACAGTTTCGATCGCTTTCCGCGCCAACTGGCAGATGTGAATGGGGATGGTCGCGCCGATATTGTTGGGTTTGGGGAAAGTGGAGTCGTGGTCGCGTTGGCTCAAACCAATGGGACCTTTGGTAATCCCTTTAGTGCCTTTACCGGGTTTACGACAGGTTCGGGGAGATGGCTGACATACAATCAGTTTCCCCGCCAAATGGGCGATATCAATGGGGATGGTCGGGCTGATATTGTCGGCTTTGGGGAACATGGCGTATTTGTGGCATTGGGGCAACTGGATGGGACATTTATTGCACCCCATCAGTACAACACCCTCAATGCCTTCACCGTCGGAGCGGGTCGCTGGACTAATTTTGATCAATTTCCTCGGCAAGTCGTTGATCTGAACAAGGATGGGCTAGCCGATGTGGTTGGGTTTGGGGAAAGTGGTGTGTATGTTGCCTTAAATCAGACACCGCAATTCTCCCGCAATATTGACTTACTGTTCGAGCTAGATTTTAAGACCTCTGGGCAGAGCATTTGGGGGAATTCACAGGCGAAGTATAAGTACGATCGCGATTATTCAGTCAGTTGGAATGAAGGCGGCTCAGTTGATGTGGGCTTTGGTAGTATCGGCGGCTATACCAATGGTGCGTTTGGCGTGAAGTATGGCTATGACGTGGATTTTGGCTCGATTAATGCGAACCTGCCCGTTCAAACTTGGTTCGACTTACCCGATCAAATTCAGGCAGGACAAACAATTACGCTCAAGTCAGGCTACAACCTGAAGGAAACGGCCAATTTCTCCACAACAGCCCCACGCATCTCGGCTTACTTTGATTTCCTGGCAAAGCTAGCGGTCGGTGGCTCCCTCACACTGGATGCATTGGGCTTTGATAAAACCTGGCAATTTAGTCCCGTCAATTTTGATCAATCCTTCTCATTAAAGTTTGATACAGCCAATTCTTGGTCAACCGGATTTGGTGGCCAAGAACTCAATGTTGAAAACGAAAAGTTTTCCGCAAATTTTAGTGAGGGCAAACTGATTGAGTTGGAGGTGGGGGGCATTAAGTCAGGCACAACAGGTCGCGTTAAAGATGACAAAACGATCGTGGGAAGTTCCGACTCAACTCTACTCAAAGCTAATCTCGATCTTGATAATTTGTTGGCCCGCATTGTCGGCAAAATCCCGAAACTAAAACCAGTCGGTGAAGCGCTGAAAAAGCTGGAAGGGAAAGTTGGGGGAAGCGTGGATCTGGGCGTTACGACGGCCTACGGGGGAGCTACTTGGAATTTATTTGATGCAGAGTTCAGTAATCGCTTGGGACTCAAAACAAATCTCAATTTGTTTGCCGATAATTTAGCTGGCACTCTCTATTTGGAAGATGGCAGACAACAGAATTTCACCGTTGGCCAAGACTTAACCTTTAATGTAGGAGCCGATGTAAATGGGGACGGCTTTATTAACATGAGTGCAACCGTTGCACTGACTGCAAGTTTTGAGAACAAGACCGCATTAGCCTATCAGGGAGCGCTTGAAATGGAAGCACTAAGTGCCTCGGGTAAAATTGGGGCAGGCGAGTTATCCGCTGGCGGTAGCATTGGCCCAGTCTGGAGCTATGCCAAGGATATCCCAGGATTAAATGCTGAAACTTCCCTCTATGATCGGAAGTTTGGGCTAACTGGTTTGAATAGTCAGTCCTTTAACTTTGCCGTAGCGGTGGGGAATCGAGCCTAGATGAGTTTCGTCATTCAAACAAATTTCTAGACCAAGCACCGCAAATCCCCGTTGATCACCTACATAGCCGTGAAATAAATTTCACGGCTAAGAGCACCCATCCCGAAGCGGGCTACAACAGACAATGATTCTAGCCCGGAGGGCTTTCGCTCTTAGCCCCGAGCTTCAGCTCGGGGGCCTGGATGGTTTGAATTTGGAATTGCTGGTGCGATCGCTGATCAGCTGATCTGATTGCCTGGTTTAAGACGAATCCTGTGCCGGATGAGGGCTATTCAATTTCATCTAGTGAACTAAACGATCGAGGAAGTAAAAGAGTAAATCCCCACTTGCTCTGCTTCTGACCATTACAAATCCACACTTGTCCAATAATTTTAGGAAGGGCAGTATCAATTTGATACTCATTTGGAATAAAACCATCACACCAATAGAGATCGCAAGCTTCGCTCTGGCATTTCTCAAAGTGCATGACAGACAAGAAATTCTAAACTTTCCCAGTACTCAACTTCAGGCATGGTTTAATTTCTCTCCCTCCACAAAAATCAATCCTCCACCCGCTGCGGCAAAACCACATCCTCATACAAATCCTCAATAGCAAACCCCACTCCAACACTCACCAACTCCACCCGATCGCCCCCCTGATACGCCTCCAGCTCCCACCGCCCCGCCGCATTCCGCCGATAGATCTCCACATTCATCCGATCCTGCGAAACCAACACATACTCCTCCATGAAATCCGATCGCCGATAATCCTCAAATTTCCCCCCCCCGGTCAAACGCCTCTGTAGAATCCGACAACACCTCAATAATCAGCTTGTAGTAGCGTTTTACATAGCGGTCTTCGCGATCGCGATCGTCGCAGGTCACCATCAAGTCAGGATAGTAAAACCGACTGCGATTGAAAATCTGAGCCTTGATATCCTGGGGATACAGACTACAGCCACTTCCCCTCAAGTGCGGCCCTAGGGTCATGATTATGTTCCGGACGATCGCCGCATGGGCATCACTCGACCCCGACATGGCGTAGACCTCGCCATCAATATACTCATGCTTAACCTGACTGAGTTCCTCCCCAGCCAAATATTCCTCAGGCGATATATATGGAACTTTGCTTGCCACCATAGGTCATCATCCCCAAAGCCTTACATTCCCCTATCTTAATCCAAACCCCCACAACCTCACCACCCCCCATTCCGCAAAGCCCCCAAAGAAATTACCCGCCCAAACAAGTGGTGCGATCGCCCCAAGATCTTTCCGCCCACCTCTGGCACTATAGGAGCATAAACACAACAAAACCCCACCAAAACCACCCATGAAAGACACCATCTACGACACCTACCGCAAACTCATCCGCGAGTCCAAATACCGCTGGGTCATCATTCTCGGCTCTCTCCTTTACATCTTGAGCCCCATCGACATCTCTCCCGACATCATCCCGATCATCGGCTGGATCGACGACGGCCTCGTCCTCACCCTCCTGATCACCGAAGTCTCCCAAATCCTCATGGAAAAAGTCAAAGCCCGTAAAGCCGACGCCAACGAAGTCGTCACCGTCGAGACAACCGTAAAAGACAGCGAAACGATCGACGTTTAATATCCATCCAGCCCTGGGCATTGCCCACCCGTTCCATCCAATCACCAGAGATACAACAACAAAACGCCGATCGAAATAATCCGATCGGCATTTTTATCAACGGTTCAAAACGAATCCAAAACCGCTCAAGCAATCACTACTTGATGCTGACCTTACCGCCAGCATCTTCGATCTGCTTCTTGATCGCTTCGCAATCAGCCTTCGAAACGCCTTCCTTAACAGCCTTAGGAGCCGCTTCAACCAGATCCTTCGCTTCCTTCAGACCCAGACCCGTGATTTCACGAACGATCTTCAAGATGGAGATCTTCTTATCTGCCGGCACGTCATCCAAGATGGCGTCAAACTCGGTCTTCTCTTCAACCGCTTCAGCAGCAGCACCAGGAGCAGCCATCACCACACCAGCAGCAGGAGCCGCGCTCACACCGAAGGTCTCTTCGATTTCCTTAACCAGCTCAGAAGCCTCAAGCAGGGTCAAACCTTTGAGCTTTTCTACAATTTCAGCAACAGCAGACATTTGCTACTCTCCTTGATATACGTTTGAATCCAACAAATTTGTTCTGTCCCAGGTGGAACAGATAACCTAAGCCGCTTCCTTCTCGGACAACGCCTTGATCGCGCGCGCCAGACCCGTAGGGACCTCGTTGATGCCCACCGCCAACTTGGTGGCAACACCATTGATCGCACCAGCAATCTGTGCAATGAGCTGCTCCTTAGAAGGCAGATCAGCAATCGCTTTCACCTGCGTTTCATTCAGAAGCTTGCCATCCATCACCGCCCCAAAGACCTCAGTCTTCTTGGTCGCCTTCTGGAACTCCTGGTAGGCCTTCATAGCCCCACCCACATCCTCTTTCACCATAATGAAAGCGGTGGAATCTTTGAGCAGATGAGATAGCTCAGCCCAACGCTCATCGCCCTCAATGGCCTTGCTCATCAACGTGTTCTTGGTCACGGCACAAACCGCCCCCTTCGCACGCAAAGCCCGACGCAACGTCGTAATTTCCCCCACGGTCAAACCGCGATAGTTAATCACCAACGCCATCGAAGACTCGCTAAGCGTCTCCTTTAGACCAGCCACGAGCGCCTTCTTGTTTTCCAGCGTTCTACCCATTCGTTTCTCACCTCCTTTTTCGGGTATAGATGTTGAAACCTTCAGACCACCCAACCATCGCGCTCCCCAAACAAAAACCCCGGCTTTTGAGACGCGCCGGGGCCTGAATTCACAGAGAAACGCAAGCATTCCCCCACAAGTTCAAACCTCGGTAGGAATTACTAGCTGTTAGGCATACCTACGGTCTTCGGTTTGGTATTCAGTTAAAACAAAACTTGTTCAACTCATGAGCAATAGTCTGTCAGAACAGCAAAGCCTCAGCAATTAAGCCTCGGTCTTCATGTCCCGCAGGGCATTAATGTCCACCTCAATCGAGGGACCCATTGTCGAAGTTACAAACATTGTACGCCAATAGCGACCCTTTGCACCAGAAGGACGATTTTTATCGATCGTCTCCTGCAAAGCCTTCAGGTTCGTCAGCAAATCCTCAGCAGAGAAAGCCGCCTTCCCGAACAGCACATGGACAATCCCCGTGCGATCGGCCCGGAATTCCACCTTACCCGCTTTAAATTCATTAATCGCCTGGGCCAAATCCAAGGTGACCGTACCACCTTTCGGAGAAGGCATCAGACCCCTTGGACCAAGCACCTTACCGAGTCTTGCCACCTGGGGCATGATGTCGGGAGTCGCGATCAACAGATCGAAATCCATGCGGCCCTTGAGGATCTCATCAATCAATTCCTCGGACCCAGCAATGTCAGCGCCATTATTCAGGGCCTCTGCCACCTTCTCACCACGGGCCACCACAGCCACGCGGATCGTTTGACCCGTACCCTTTGGCAGGGCCACGGTGGTCCGCAACTGCTGGTCGGTGTACTTCGGATCGATCCCGAGGCGGATATGGGCCTCAGCGGACTCAGGGAATTTAGCTGTAGCGGTTTCCTTGAGCAGGTTTAACGCTTCGATCGGTTCGTAGGCCCGCTTTTCAACTTTGCTCTGCAAGTCACGCAGACGCTTCGATACTTTTGCCATTTGGTGTCTCCTGGGGTAATGACGAGCGGATTTATGGCTCTTCCCCGAAATATTGTTTATAGAAATGGGTGCGGCCTAAACCTAATCGCTGATCGCGATACCCATATTATTCGCCGTGCCTTGGATAATCCGCATGGCCATTTCAACGTCATTGGCGTTGAGGTCAGGCATCTTGATCTTGGCAATTTCTTCCAACTGAGCCCGAGTAATCGAACCCACCTTGGTTTTTTTGGGATCGCTAGAACCCGTCGTAATCCCCGCAGCCTTTGCCAACAGCTTGGAAGCCGGAGGCGTCTTCAGAATGAAGGTAAAACTGCGATCTTCAAACACAGAGATCTCAACGGGCACCACCATACCGACCTGGTCGGAGGTACGCGCATTGTAATCCTTACAGAACATCATGATGTTCACACCATGCTGACCCAAGGCCGGACCAATGGGCGGCGCTGGGTTCGCTTTGCCCGCTTCGATGGCGAGCTTAATAATCGCTACGACTTTTTTAGCCATGAGGCCCTACTTTCACAAATTGAACATGATACGTAACCAGCCAGAAGCCGTCAACGCACAAAACCACTATTGCAGCTTTTGCACCTGAGTCACTTCCAACTCCACGGGGGTATCGCGACCGAAAATAGAAAGCAGCGCCTTCAGCTTGCTGCGCTCTGCACTCACCTCGATCACTTCGCCCTCGAAGTCTTTGAATGGACCAGACAGGACAGAGATCTTATCACCTGCGGCCATATCAATCTTGCGAACCGGTTCCTGAGCTTGGGCACGCTTGAAGATCCGATCGACCTCCCCAGGACCCAGGGGCATTGGCTTCACATGGCCCCTGCCACGACCGTAGCGCCGCTTCTGCTCAGAACCAACAAAGTTAATGACATTCGGCGTATTTTTAATCACCTGCCACACTTCGTCATCTAGGACCATGCGAATCAACACATAGCCCGGAAAAACCTTCTCCAACGCCTCTTTGTTCTTGCCATCCTTTTGATGACGGACGATCGGCGTCTCCGGAATCTGGACATCCAGAATGCGGTTGGCCACATCCAGGGTCTGCACCCGCTGCTCCAAATTCACCTTGACGCGCTTTTCACAGCCCGAGGCCACCTGGACCGCATACCAACGCGCCTGCTTATAGAGCTGCTCCTCATTGACGGACCCATCCTCATTGAGAATTGAGGGCTGCTGCTGTAAGTCTTGATCTAACTCATCCGTATAGGTCATTTGAACACCGCCTTCTGGACAACATGCAGGAATTGGTCAACACCGTAAATCACCACAGCGGACAAAGTCACCATCAAGATGACAGCCAACGACTCATTGATCAATTGCTGACGACTTGGCCAAGTAATATTCTTCAATTCATCCTTGGTGTCCTGAGCAAACACACTGGGGTCAAAACCAGGTTTTCTGCCCGGACCCTCCGGCATCGCCTTATCCTCGGTTGCCATGCCCAACTCTCCTATATCCATTTCAGCCAGAAAGCAGGCCCACACGACATAAATGCCGTCAGCCTGCCTCCTCACAGTCACTAATTGACCAAATTGCCCAGCGCGCCCTGAAGGACTTGAACCCTCGACATCAGGTTTTGGAGACCTGCGTTCTACCAACTGAACTAAGGACGCATGGGTCTGAACAATTTGGTTAGCCCGAAAGCTTCGATTTGACCAGTGTAGCAGTTTATCCAACCGCTGCAAGGGTTTATCCCCAAGAAGGTGCTGCCCTAACAATGCCGATCTCCAGACCCGATCCACCCAACGGGATCGATCGAGCCCAAAAAACCGTCGCCCCAGAATCGCCCTAGATAGGACGATTGAAGCGCTGCTTGAGACGGGCGGACTTACCAGTACGCTCACGGAGGTAATACAGCTTAGCGCGGCGTACCTTACCACGGCGCAGAATCTTCACGCTGTCGATGCGAGGAGAATGCAGCAGGAAGACCCGCTCCACGCCCACGCCTTGAAACACACGGCGAACCGTAATGTTTCTTGTACCGCCCGCGCTAGATTCGCCTATCACAACCCCTTCATAGGGCTGGACACGCTCTTTGTCACCTTCTTTGATCTTTACGCCCACCTTCACAGTGTCACCAATGTAGATCACTGGAAGATCGGTCTTCATATGCTCCGCCTCAATTGAGCGGATAATGGCATGCGCGTTCATGAGGTTCTTGCAAAAGTCACAGTTGCTAATGGTAGCGTATGGGACTCGGTTCTGTCTAGTCAGTGAGTCATCTTTTTTTGAGGGGAGACAGGGACGGCCCCAGCCCACACAATCGCCAAAAACTCTGTGTATATTAAGGAACGTCCCATCATTTTTCGTTCTAGAGTGCGCACCCCCTATGATCAAACGTCTGTTTAAGCAGCCCAATCCAATCCAGCACTGGAGTTTAGTCGTGGGGTTGAGTTTGATTCTGGGGGCAGCCGGGTCCGCCCCTCCAGTGCTAGCCCTGACGCCACCGCTCCCGCCGATCGCCGCATCCCAGGTTTCCTTGACCCAGGGCGTGCGCAAGACGGTGCTCAGCAATGGGCTGACGGTGCTGACCAAGGAGGTCAAAAGCGCCCCGGTGGTGACGGTGCAAGTCTGGTACAAGATTGGATCCTATGATGAGGCACCTGGCGTCAACGGGATCGCCCACCAGCTAGAGCATTTGATGTTTAAGGGAACCAAGGCGCGGCCCATTCAGTTTGGTCGCCTGTTCAGTGCCCTGGGCAGCCAGTCCAATGCCTTCACCAGCTATGACCAGACGGCCTACTACGGGACAGTGGAGCGCGATAAGCTGACGGCGATGCTGGAAATTGAGGCCGATCGCATGGCCAATGCCACGATCGATGAGGAGGCCCTGAAGAGCGAGAAGCGTGTGGTGATCTCGGAGTTGCAGGGCTATGAGAATAATCCCAGTTACCGTCTGGGTCGGGCCGTCCAGGGAGCGGCGTTTCCCGATTCGACCTATGGGTTGACCGTCGGGGGGACAAAGTCGGACATCGAGCGCTTTAGCCTAGAACAGGTGCGCTATTACTACAACAACTACTACAGCCCTAAAAACGCCACCCTGATCGTCGTCGGAGACTTTGAAACCGAGACCGCGCTGAAGAACATCCGCCAAATCTTCGAGCCTATTCCGAATCGCCAGCCGGGTCCACTCCCCAAGATTGAGGCCCCAACTCGGCCGAAGATTACCAGTCCCATAGTCCTCAGGGAACCCGGCAGTGCGGCCCTGACCCAGTCGGTCTACCCCCTGCCCAACAGCCAGCATCCCGATGTGCCTGCCCTGCATGTGATGGATCTGATCCTCACCCAGGGGCGGGGCTCACGGCTGTACCAGGCGATCGTCGAATCAGGCCTCGCTAGCGGCTTTAGCGCCTACCCGGCCAACATGGCCGCCGGGGGCTGGTACGACTTCACCGCCACCGCTGCCCCAGGGAAAGATACCAAGGCGATCGATGCGGCGTTTCTCACCACCCTGAAACAGCTCCAGGATCAGCCCGTGACGCCCGAGGAACTCCAGCGCGCCAAGGTGCAACTGCGATCGAGCCAAATCCTCCGCAACCGCGACATCACTTCCCAGGCCAGACAGCTCGGGGATGACCAGACCAGCAATGGCGGCTATGGGTACCGCGATCGCTACCTGGCGGCCATCGAGCAGGTGACCGCCGCTGACATCCAGCGGGTGACCAAACGCTACTTCAGCGAATCAGCCCGCAAGGTCGGTTTCTTCGAGCCCACGACCGCCACGGCCCCCACGGCGCCGATCGCCGCAGGGGCCACCACAGGTGCCTACAACGTCGGTAAACCCGTCGATCCCGCCGAGGTCGCCCAGTACCTGCCCAAGCTGTCGTCTTCGTCCAACAATGTCACCCTGCCGGAGCGGATTGTCCTGCCCAATGGCTTGAAGCTGTTGCTGCTGCCGGATAAGAGTACGCCGACGGTAACCCTGAGTGGGTTTATCCGGGCGGGTAGTGATTTTGACACAGCTCAAAAGGCCGGGCTGTCCCAGTTGACGGCGGCGAACTTGATGAATGGGACCCAGGGCCAGACGGGGCTGGCGATCGCCCAGAAGCTCGACGATCGCGGCCTAGAACTGGGTTTCTCTAGCAATCGCGAGGGCGTGCGGATTGGCGGACAGGGTTTGTCGAGCGATCTGCCGATTCTCCTGGACACCTTGAGTGATGTGCTGCAAAAGGCGACGTTTCCGACCAAGGATCTGGAGCTGAGTCGGGCGCGATCGCTCACGGCACTCAAGGGCCAGCTAGATAACCCCAATGCCCTAGCCAGACGCACCTTCCAGCAAAGCATCTACCCGAGCAATCACCCCTACCATACCTTCCCGACGGAGACGAGTTTGAAGGCGATCGCCCAGCCGGATTTGCAGCAGTTCTATCAAAAGCTGTACCGCCCGGATAACACCGTGCTGGCCCTGGTCGGTGACTTCAGCGCACCCCAGGTGAAGCAGATGATCGAGCAGCGCCTCGGCCAATGGAAAACCACGGGTGCGAAACCTGAGGCGATATTTCCCACTGTGGGATTGCCGGAGGTGAGTCGGACGGTGCCCGCGCTGCTGCCAGGGAAGAGTCAGTCGGTGAGTTTCCTGGGCTATGTGGGGATCAAGCGGCAGGATCCGAGGTTCTATGCGGCCTTGGTGTTGAATCAGATTTTGGGGGGAGACACGCTGTCGAGTCGGTTGGGGACGGAGATTCGCGATCGCCAGGGCCTGACCTACGGCATCTACAGCTATTTCCAAACGGGCAATCAGGCGGGACCGTTCTTCATCTCAATGCAGACGGCCCCCGAGGATGCCAAGAAAGCCATTACGAGCACGGTGAAACTCCTGGAGCAAATTCGGGATCAAGGGGTCAGTGCAGCGGAGGTAGGGAATGCGGTGCGATCGCTGACCAGTACCTACCCGGTGGACTTGGCGGACCCAGGGGACATGGCCAGTACGATTTTGTATAACGAGGTCTACGGTCTCAATCCCACGGAGCTACGCCAATATACGGCCCAAATCAGTGCGGTGACCCAGGCCCAGGTGAATCAGGCGGCCAAGGAGCTCTTGCAGCCCGATCGTTTAGTCGTGGTAACAGCGGGTCCTGAGGTGAAGGCAGCGCGTTAGAATAATCGACGGCGACAAATCAAACCTGTTCAAATCCTAGGAATTACGAACCATGAGTGAAACTTTTCTTTCTCCCCAGCAGGTGGTTGAGTTGTTCAAGTGGCGCTATGCGACAAAGACCTTTGACACCAGTAAGAAGATTTCGGATGCGGACTGGAAGGCTATTGAGGAATGTTTGGTATTAACGCCCTCATCCTTTGGGTTGCAGCCTTGGAAGTTTTTCGTGGTGGATAATCCCGAGACGCGCAAGGAGCTGCTGGCCAATTCCTGGAACCAGGTGCAGGTGGTGGATGCCTCGCACTTGGTGGTCTTGGCAATTAAGACGGATGTGAATGATGGGGATGTCGATCGCTATCTCCAATCCACCATGGATGCCCGCCAGGTGACGGCGGAATCCTTGGAGGGCTTTGGGAAAGTGATGAAGGGCTTCTTGGCCAATCCTAAATTAGACAAGGGGGCCTGGGCCGAGAAACAGGTCTATATTGCCCTGGGTCAATTGATGAGTGCCGTGGCCGTCATGGGGATCGACGCCTGTCCGATGGAGGGCTTTAATCCGGTCAAGTATGACGAGATTTTAGGGCTGACGGCCAAGGGCTATCGATCGGTGCTGGTCTGCCCCGTGGGCTATCGATCGGACTCCGATAAGTATGCGACGGCGGCAAAGGTGCGCTATAGCGTGGAGGCCATGGTGGAGCACCTCTAGGGTTCCAATAATATTTTCATGGTGCCCTTGGTTTGGGCGCGATCGAAGGCCGCTATTCCTTCCTTGAGGGGTAGCGGCCTTCGATTAGGTAGGTGGGATCGATTAGGCCTCTGCTGAGTAGATCCAATGCCGGGGCAAAGGGTCCGCAGCGCGATCCGACTAGGGTGATTTCATTGACGACGATCGCAGCGGCATCGAGGTTCAACTGTCCAGCATAGGTACTTTTCAAAACCAGCTTCCCTCGGGGTTTCAACGCATTGAGGGCGAGGGCAAATCCTTCGGGATTGCCTGTGCATTCCACGGCGATGTCAAAACTGTGGGGGGCAATGGCCTCGGCTAGTCCCGTTTGAATCCCCCTGGCTTGCAGGTGGGCGAGTTTTTCTTTGTAGCGACCCACCGCCAGCAGTTTAGCCCCAGTTAAGGCAAGGGTTTGGGCGATCAATTGGCCGAGTTTGCCGTCGCCGATCACGAGAATGCGGTGGTTTTGTGAGATTTCAATTTGTTCTTGGATTTGGAGCGCAGCGGCGATCGGTTCCGTAAACGTTGCAGCTTCGTCAGAAACATTGTCGGGAACTATGTGGAGGTTTTCGATCGGCAAACAAAGGTAATCGGCAAACGCACCATTGTGGTTAACAATCCCCAGAACGGTTCGATTTTCGCAATGGGTCGGGAGATTAATTTTGCAGTATTGACAGATACCGCAGGCGGAATTAATTTCACCAACGACACGGCGGTTGATTAGGGGATCAGGACCGCGATCGACAACACCCACAAACTCATGGCCAATGATGCCTTTGTATGGGTAATAGCCCCGTAGAAGTTCTAGATCGGTATTACAAATGCCCGATCGCAGCACCCTAACCCTTGCTTCGTGGGGTTTAGGTTCTGGTATGGGAAGGTCAGTCCGGAGATTGAGTTGATTATTTTCTAGCCACAGCGCTTGCATATTGTCATCCCATCAAAAGGGTGCTGTACAAATAATACAACACCCGATTATTCAAACCTCTAATTCAACCGCTTAAACTGGCACTGCGGCTTTCACGCGATCGCCATCCTTGAGCAAAAACGCCTGCAACTCCGCCAGATCCTGATCTTCGATCTTCGTCTGCATCGGACAGAACTTCGGCCCACACATGGAGCAGAATTCCGCCGTTTTGTAGACATCCTCCGGCAGCGTTTCATCGTGGTACTCGCGGGCACGCTCGGGATCGAGGGACAGTTCAAACTGGCGATTCCAGTCGAAATTGTAGCGAGCACGGGAGAGTTCGTCGTCGCGATCGCGCGCGCCCGGACGATGCCGAGCAATGTCCGCCGCATGGGCCGCAATCTTATAGGCGATTAACCCATTGCGTACGTCTTCCGCGTTCGGCAAGCCTAGGTGTTCCTTAGGCGTCACGTAGCAGAGCATGGCCGTACCGTACCAGCCCGCCATGGCCGCACCGATCGCACTCGTAATATGGTCATAGCCCGGTGCAATGTCCGTGACCAGGGGACCCAGCACGTAGAAAGGCGCTTCGGAGCACTCTTCCATCTGTTTACGGACGTTGAATTCGATCTGGTCCATGGGCACATGGCCAGGGCCTTCCACCATCACCTGCACGTCGTCTTCCCAGGCCCGACGGGTCAGTTGACCCAGGGTTTGAGTTCAGCTAGCTGAGCCGCGTCGGAGGCATCGTGGGTACAGCCAGGCCGCAGGGAATCCCCTAGGCTGAAGGAAACGTCGTATTTCTTGAAGATCTCGATGATGTCTGCGTAGCGTGTATAGAGGGGATTCTGGCGCTTGTGGTGGAGCATCCACTTGGCGATCACGCCGCCGCCTCGGGAGACGATGCCCGTTAGGCGACTGCGAGTTAGGGGTAGGTGCTCGATCAACAGCCCCGCATGGATCGTCATGTAGTCCACGCCCTGCTGGGCATGCTTCTCGATGATGTGGAGGAAGTCATCTTCGGTGAAGTTCTCGAAGTTGCCATGGACGCTTTCTAGGGCCTGGTAGATGGGCACGGTGCCGATCGGAATGGGAGAATTCTTGATCACCGCCATGCGAATCTCATCCAGGTTGCCGCCGCCCGTGGACAGATCCATCAGGGTATCTGCGCCGTACTTCACGGCCTGACGGAGCTTGACCAGTTCTTCCTCGATGCCTGAGGAATTCGGAGAGGCGCCGATATTGGCGTTGACTTTGCAGGTGGAGGCGATACCGATCGCCATGGGCTCTAAGTTAGGATGGTTGATATTAGCCGGGATAATCAGCCTCCCGCGCGCCACCTCGGAGCGGATCAGCTCGGCGGGCAGCTTCTCCCGCTTGGCCACATAGTCCATTTCCTCGGTGATCACATCTTGGCGGGCATAGTGCATCTGGGACAGATTTTTATGTCCTTGACGCTTAGCGATCCAGTCTGAACGCAGCATAAATTAAGTTCCTCAGAAATAAACAGCTTCCCTGCGCTGGCATTACCCAGAAATGCTATTGAATGGGGTTTGGCACATTCCACGGCATCGGTTCAGGTTCTAAGGGTGGTTTCTCAGCCCAATCGTTGTTTTAGGCACCCCTAGCTTCGCTGATGATCCTATCACCCTTGAGAGAGTCGTAGGGTCCTACAGCACAGAACGTGGGTAAACTTGATGAAAGTTTTTATCCTTGAAAAGATTAAAAGGCTACAGCCTGGGCCGCTGAAATTGCCGATGGGTTCTACCAAAACCAACCTAATCTATTCCAATTCAACCCGGCGGAACCAAGATGGGACAGGAATGGAACCTATCCGGATCCAAAGATCCCAATAAAAACTGTATATTTCTTTACAAGACCGCTCAAAACTTCCTAGGATGTAATCTTACTAGTCAAAGATCCTGATTTTCTTCGCAATCTTTCTTTTGGCAGATGACAAAAATTCAATAGCATGCATTCGAGATCACCTGCATCGCCAAATCTAAAGTTTTTATTAAGTCTCCCCGCTCTCCTAGGAAATTAACGCTAATTATGGAGACATGTATTACGACTTTGCAATAGAACGAAACACCTGATTCTTCTTTCGCAATCTATCTAGTTAGAAGTTTTGCTTCTGGGTTTTGCAGCGATTTGGAAAATACAAGCCAATACCAAAGTGAGATTTGCTGGTTTAGTCAGTTGCGATTGGGTGTGGTGACGTTGCGTTAATGGAGGAAAAAATTCAATGCGTATTGCTCAGGTTGCACCCCTTTGGGAACGAGTTCCCCCACCCGCCTACGGTGGAATCGAACTGGTAGTTGCCTTGCTATGTAATGAACTAGTCCGTCAGGGCCACGAAGTTACGCTGTTTGCCTCGGGCGACTCGATTACGGATGCGAAGCTTGAATCTGTTCATCCCCAAGCTTTACGTCTAGACTCTTCGGTGAAGGAGTATGGCATCTACGAGATGTTGAACCTGGCTCGGGTGTACGAAAGAGCGGATGAGTTTGATGTGATTCATTCCCATATGGGCTGCGCCGCCTTGGTCTATGCAAACCTGGTGAAGACGCCAACGGTGCATACCCTCCACGGTATTTTCACTCCGGACAATGAAAAGTTATTTACCCATGCTAAGGATCAGCCGTACGTCAGTATTTCTGATTCCCAGCGGGAGCCAAGACTTGGTTTGAATGTAAGAGCTACGGTCTATAACGGTATCAACGTTGACGCCTTTACGTTCCATCCTGAGGCAGATAATCCTCCCTACCTGGCCTTCCTGGGCCGTCTGTCGCCGGAGAAGGGTCCCCACCATGCGATCGAAATCGCGAAGCGGACGGGTCTGCCTCTGAAGATGGCGGGTAAGGTGGATGTGGTGGATAAGGCGTTCTTTGAGGCGGAAATTGCCCCCCATATCGATGGTGAACAGATTCAGTATCTTGGCGAGGCAAATCACGTCCAAAAGAATGAATTGATGGGCCGGGCCTTGGCGACCCTATTCCCGATCACCTGGCGTGAGCCCTTTGGTCTGGTGATGGTGGAAGCCCTTGCTTCGGGGTCACCGCTGATTGCGATGCCCTTGGGTTCTGTGCCGGAAATTGTGGAAGACGGTAAGGTTGGGTTCCTGTGCGAGACAGTGGATGACTGTGTGAAGGCAGTTGCGAAGCTAGACCAGATCGATCGCGCTGACTGCCGTCAGCATGTCCGTGACAACTTCAGCATGCAGAGCATGACTCGGGGTTATGAGGCCGTCTATCAAGATGTTCTGAAAAAGCGTTATAGCCAGAACGGTCACCGCAAGCTAGCTTCCATGAAGGAATTGGCAACCAGCGGTTCTATCTAGACCTTCAATTTCTATCCTTGGGAATGGTCGGATCGTTTCCCATTCCCAGGGCTCTAGCATTTCAAATTCAGATCCTTTGGTACCGATCGAAATGAGATCAGCATTTTGACAGTATCGATGGATATCATACGTCCCATGAGGTGAAATCCTATGGTTATCGGGAACAAGATTAGTTCATCCCCTGCAATAATAAATACTCCCTTCGGTCGCAAGTCGCCCCGTCAAGCGATCGCACTTATTTCGGATCACGGTGATCCAGCAGCGGAAATTGGACGGGAAGAGGCGGGTGGTCAGAATGTCTATGTGCGGCAGGTGGGCGAGGCACTTGCAAAGTTGGGTTGGCAAGTTGATATGTTCACGCGCAAGGTGAGGCCGGACGATGCGGCGATCGTGCAGCATTCTCCCTATTGTCGAACGATTCGCTTGGTGGCGGGGCCAGAGGAGTTTGTTTCGCGAGATGCTTTGCTGGAGCATATGCCTGCTTTTGTGGCGGCGTTCCAGAAGTTTCAGGCGAAGGAAGGGTTGAATTATCCGTTGATTCATACTAACTACTGGTTGTCGGCTTGGGCCGGGTTGCAACTGAAGCAGCAGACTAATGTGCAGTTGGTGCATACCTATCACTCCTTGGGTGCGATCAAGTATCAGACTGTAGAGGCTCCGGCTAGTGCCAAGGCACGTTTGCTGGTTGAAAAGGAAATTCTGGAGCAGGCCCAATGTGTGGTGGCGACGAGTCCCCAGGAGGAGGAGGCGCTGAGGCAGCTTGTTTCCCTGGGCGGCCATGTGCAGGTTATTCCCTGCGGTACGAATTTGCAGACCTTCCGGGCGATCCCGAGGGCCGATGCTCGGGCGAAGCTGGGGATTAGTGCGATGGAGAAAATCGTGCTTTATGTGGGTCGCTTTGATCCGCGTAAGGGGATTGAGACCCTGGTGCGGGGTTTTGCCAAGGTGGTTGAGTCCTCGGCGGAACCGGTGCGGTTGATGATTGTGGGCGGTAGTGAGCCGGGTCAGAGTGATGGGATAGAGCGCGATCGCATTGGTGCTTTGGTGGAGGAGCTGGGCATTGAAGATTCTGTGACCTTTGCGGGTCGTCAGGGCCATGATGCGCTGCCTGTCTATTACACGGCGGCGGATGTCTGTGTGATTCCGAGTCACTATGAGCCCTTTGGGCTGGTGGCGATCGAGGCGATGGCCTGTGGGACGCCTGTGGTGGCGTCGGATGTGGGCGGGCTGAAGTTCACCGTATTGCCTGAGGAGACGGGTTTGCTGGTGCCGCCGCAGGATGTGGATGCGTTTGCTGGGGCGATCGGTCGGGTTCTGGGCGATGAGCTTTGGGCGAAGAAGATGCGGAAGCGGGCGTCGGAGCGGGTGCAGCAGAATTTTAGCTGGGGCTCGGTGGCGGTGCAGTTGAGCGATCTCTATCGCCGTCTGTTGGCGCAGTCGCTGTCTGATGAGTTGCTGGTGGCTCCGGCGAAGACTATTGCCTATTCGGCTTCTGGGGCTGTGGCGATGGCGAATCGGACGAAGGTGTCTTAGGTTCGTCCTTTTTATAACATTGTGCGTTAGCGGCTTGGGCAGATTTTGCCTGGGTCGTTTTTTGGACACACAAGTCGCACAGCAGGCCCCCTAGCCCCCAATCCTGGGGGGACCGAGCCAAAAACTAGCTAATTTGCCCCAATTCAAGGTTCCTCAAAGTTTGCTGCTGTGCACAGAAAAGTCGCAACGGAGATCAACCTACAGGCTCACGTAGGCCGCTTGAAACCTGAGGGTTTAGGTGTGGGAATAACACCGATGTAGGCTTCTTTTGCTCATAGGCTTTCGTATTGGGGCTATGCCGTTGATACCAATCAGGTTGTTCTGTCGTCGTCCGTCCCCCATCGCAATCGGGGCAGCGACTAGATGTGGAGAACGACCACGGGAGATCCGGTAGAGCCTCAAATTTTCCTAAGCATAGTAAATATACTTAGCCATCTCCGGTTCTGATCCAGCACTATGCCCAGAACCAGCCTTACCATAATGCTCACCTCAGATCCCCATGGGAGCCAGATGAGTTGACGCCTGCCTTTGTGGAGATCGCGATGACTGTATGAATACGCTAAAATCAGAACAACCTTTTTACCCGAGGTCCCGTCATGTTGACAATCAAACAACAACTCCTAGAAGCCATCGATCGCGCTCCCATAGCTGACCTAGAAAGCACCCTCACCTTTCTTGAAAATCGACTTGCCTTACCACAGCCCGATAGGAACTATCCCGCAAGAGCCGTCAGCATCCTCAAGCAGTTGGTTCAAGCGAACGCCTGCGCCACAATTGAAGACCCGATCGCATGGCAAAAAGAAATCAGAATCGATCGACCTCTACCGGGCCGAGATGACTAATGCTGCTAGATAGTAACCTGATCATCTATGCCTCAAAACCCGGATATGACGCTTTGCTGGACTGGATGAGCCAGCAACCGATTGTTGTTTCTGCTATCACTCAACTGGAAGTCCTGGGATATCATCGCCTCACCGAAACAGAACGAAATTTCTTCCTGGACTTTTTCTCCAGCCTACCCATTCTAGCCCTCACCCCAGAAGTCATCAATCAAGCAATCGTCCTGCGCCAACAGCGTAAAATGAGTTTAGGCGATGCCACGATCGCCGCCACAGCTATTGTTCATCAACTACCGATCGCCACCCACAATGTGACTGACTTTCAATGGGTGCCAAATCTAGTCGTCATCGATCCCCTTACTCCATAAATCACTGTGCCTTGCTCTACTAAAGGCTCGATCGCCCCTAAGGATTAACATCCCCCATTTCCCATTCCCCATCTTCCAACCGATAGATCGATCGATTTTGGGGCTCCCCCCGCAGCTCCAGATGATCGACATAGATCGGCTCCATCAGCAGTAGACAAAAATCCTCAGCCGGAATCATATTGTCAGGTGGTTCTATGACAAAAGCCTCCGGTGCCGATCGCCCCATCCCCGGCTCCGGCCACAAAAACGACAGCCTCGCCCCATCGGACAGCTCATGCCACAGCATCCTTCTCGCCTTGAGCAACCCTTCATCCCCGGATCCCCCATCCACAAACCTTAATCGCCCCCGGATCCGAAACTGCTCCCGAGTCTTGGGAAAGTACCAGCAGAGTTCGGCGCGATCGCCCTGCCCCACCTTCTCACTCCGCCCATCCGTGACAAACCGTAGCTGATTTCCCCCAGGTAGAAATCCCCGTACGACGATGGTGCGGTTGGCCGGGAACCCATCCGATCGCACCGTGGCGAGTTGGGCGTAGCGGCTGTTGGGCAGCGATCGATTGCGATGGAGGGCATGGGCGAGGGGCGATCGCCAGGGTGCCAGGGGAATCTCAGTCATCATTGATCAACTGCATCCCACAGAGAACTAAACCATTCCTGAGCCGCTTCAAGATGCGAGGTTTCGCCCTTGAGGATACAGCGCTCCAGTCGCTTGACATCTAGATCCGCCAGGGATGGGATTTGACTGCGATCGACCAGTCGGTACCCCTCGCCAAACAGGTGATACAACCGCAGCACCCCGTCCTGCCAAAACCACACCTCCGGAACACCCAGGGCCTGATATTGAGCCAACTTGTTCACATTGCCGCTGGTGTAGACCACCTCAATAGACAGGTCAGGTATCGGTTTGTCACTCCCGATGCAGTAGGACTCATCCGCCTGGGCCGAGGCTTGACCCACTTTTTCCTGGGTCATAGAACCTGTTGCCTTGTAGAAGATGCCGTGACAGAGAAAAAATAGTTCGATTAGCTGGCCGATTAAGCTTTTGAAGGACTCGTGCTCTTTTCCCGGCATGATGATCTCGATCGTTCCTGCATAGTAAGACAGACGTACTCCAGTAGAATCGGCAAAACCCTGTTCAATCAGCTTGAACTGCGCCCACGATCGATTGTGGTGAATAATTCGCTGGTCTGAACTGGGCGGAGAGATTAGTTGAACCATGCTGGATATGCTGATGGTTGGCTATGTATTCACTCTAACAAAGTTATTGAGCGGTTTGTCGGGGGAAGGAGACGGTTCTGGAAAATCCACTTTGATCCACCTTCAAGAATGAGGTATATTACACATCCATATCGCCAATCAGCGCTACGGAGAGTGTACATAGAGTAGAAAACACGCTACACACAGCGTTTCAACCTACTGGAGCACTTGACAAAGCTACCTGGTTCGGGTGTATTATTTGTCCTATCTCTTTCTGTCCCTCTGCGGAGTCTCCCCATGGTTCAAAACATCGAGCGTACTAAGCCAGTCACTTCCAGCGGTGCAGAATCGGTGCAGAACGGCCAGTTTCCGGCCTCCGCCCCTGCCGCCAACCCAGTCTTTTATCGCACCTACAGCCGCAAACTCAGCGACACCCGCCGGGAATCCTGGGCGGAGGTGACCAAACGGACGCTGGAAGGTCTGACAGAACTAGGTGGACTCAATGCCGCAGAGGTCGAGGTAATCGATCGCATGCAGCAACAACTCAAGGCCCTGCCTTCTGGGCGCTGGCTCTGGGTGGGCGGCACCGACTGGATCAAGCGCCAGGAGAACTTCTCCGGGGCCTACAACTGCACCAGCACCAACGTGATCGACTGGGATGCCTTCGGTCTGATGATGGACCTGGCCATGATGGGCTGCGGCACTGGGGCAATGATCGAGCCGAAGTACGTGGATCGCCTGCCCGCCATCCGCAACAAGATCAGCGTCACCGTCGCTTGGGGCGTGGGCACGACGGCAGCTAGCGATCGCAAGGAAACCACCACCACCACGGTCGATGGCGATACGGTCACGATCGTCGCGGGCGACAGCCGTCGGGGCTGGGTGGACTCCTACCAGAGTTTGCTGAAGCTTTCTAGCGATGAGCGCTTCAACGGCGAAGTCAAGGTCTCCGTGGACCTGGGCAACATCCGCCCCGCTGGCGAAAAGCTTAAGGGCTTCGGCGGCGTGGCCAACCCGGTCAAGCTGCCCCAGCTGTATGAGCGCTGCGCCAATATTTTGAACAAGGCGATCGGGCGTCAGTTGACCCCCGTGGAATGCTGCCTCCTGGTCGATGAAGCCGCTGCCTGTGTGGTGGCCGGGAATATTCGCCGCTGCCTGCCAGAAGATGCTCTGGTGCATACCGATCGCGGTCTTGTGGCGATCAAGGACATTCAAATCGGCGATCGGGTCCAAACCCCCATCGGTTTCCGCCCAGTCACCAACAAATTTGACCAGGGCATCCAAAACGTCTACGAAATCGACACCAATGCCCTCCCCTCCCGTGCCACCGCTAACCACCGCCATGCTGTATTGGCCAATGTCGGCGCAGAGGCAACCCTCG
Source organism: Alkalinema sp. RU_4_3 (assembly GCA_012031975.1). Classification (GTDB taxonomy): domain Bacteria; phylum Cyanobacteriota; class Cyanobacteriia; order Leptolyngbyales; family Leptolyngbyaceae; genus JAAUSA01. The sequence continues at coordinate 21,033 of JAAUSA010000027.1, forward strand.
ACCAGATCGAATGGAAACGTGTGGGTGAGCTAGAGAGCGGCGATCGCTTGATGCACAACACCGAGATTCTGACCGGAAGCGTTACGGAGCTGCCCGCTGACTTTACCCAAACGCGCCCGGACAACAGCCGCAATGCTAAGGCTTTCATCGTGCCGCAGCTGACCGCTGATGTGGCCTGGTTGATTGGGTTCACCCATGGGGATGGCTATGTTGCCCTGGGCCGGAACAAGCATGACAAGCCCTATGGTCGCGTGGAATGGGCGATGAATGCTGGGGACAAGCAGCTCACACCTGCTTTACAAGGTAAGCTCGATCGCGCCTTGGCGATGTTCGATCTAACGGCAACCCATGGCACGGTGGCCGGGGAGAACACGGCTAAGTCTGTCTGTTCTTCGATGCGGTTCGCTGAATATTGCCACCGTTACATCAAGCAGCCGAACCAGGTCCTGCAAGTGCCGACGTTTATTCTCCAGGGGACGATAGATGTCCGGGCCGCCTACTTGGCCGGATTGATGGATAGCGATGGTGCCGTCAAGAATCGTCCACCGCACTTGCTGACTACCGTCTATCGGTCCTTTGCCCGTCAAGTGGGTGCTGTGCTTTCGAGCCTTGGGATTGCGGGTCGCTGGTCTATTGTTATCCCCCAGAATGCCAACTGGCAGCCAAAGTACAATGTCACATTGCCTGCGCTGAAAGAACGGTATAACGCGATCGTCGCGCCCCACTCTATGAAGGGCAAACTCCGCCAGGGCCTGAAGTCCCATGGATTTACGGTGCCAGGAAAAATCATGCGTGAGGTCTACACCTACAGCGAAATGCGCGGCATGGGCTTTGAAGGCGCAAGCACGACAGATGCCAACTATGAGCGCTACTGTGGGGAGTCGGACATCGCCCTAGATATTCCTGTCACGGTCAAAGGTCTTGGCAGCTACGATTCGATCCAAACCTACGACATTGAAGTGGCCGAGGCCCATTGCTTCTACTGCGATGGCTATCTGACCCATAACAGCGCCGGGATGCGTCAGGGCGACAGCGAAGATACAGCCTTTGCATCGGCAAAGGACAACCTCTGGCAGCAGGGTGAAGATGGCAACTGGCGGATCGATCCCGATCGCGATGCCCTGCGCATGGCCAACCACACCCGCGTCTTCCACCACAAGCCCAGTAAGGAAGAATGCACCGAGGCCGTGCGGAAGCAGTTCTATTCTGGGGAAGGGGCGATTCAGTACGCACCGGAGGCGATCGCCCGTGCCAGTGCTGACCTCTTGCCCACCCGCGAGGCCAAGCTCAAGTTCATCCAAGCCTACGAATCCGGCGGCGGGCGTCAGTTCCTGTTGAGCCTGGTGCCCGACATGGCTGAAAAAGAGATCGAGCATCGTCTGGGGCGCTACGGTCTGAATCCCTGCGTCACCGCCGACACCTGGGTCCATACCGGAGATGGCCCTCGCCAAGTCCAGGACCTGATCGGACAGCAGCACAGTACCTACATCAACGGTGAACTGTTCAGCACCACCGCCGACGGCTTCTTCTTCAGTGGCGTCAAAGCGGTTGTCAAACTCCAGACTAAGGAAGGCCAAAGCCTCCGTCTGACGGAAAACCACCGCGTCCTCAAGGTCACAGGCCAAACCCAGAAAGCGCAGTATAGCGAATGGGTCGAAGCAGGCGATCTCGTGGCAGGCGATCGCGTCCTCCTCCACAACCACCGGGGTTTGCAGCCCTGGGGCGGGGCCGGAAGTGAAGCAGAGGGCTGGCTCCTGGGCAGCCTAATCGGCGACGGCTCCCTCGTAGACTATGCCAAAAACCACACCTACCAAGCTAAATTGCGCTACTGGGGCGACAGCCAGGACGTGATGAAAGAGCATGCCCTCGCCTTGGTCAACCAGCTTGACGGCGCACCGACCAAACCCAGCCACGGCACCTACCACGAGCGCAATCGCTACTTCGAAGTTGGTTCCGCTGCCCTAGCGCAGATTGCCAAGCAATTCGGCGTTTTGCCCGGTCACAAAACCGTTACGGCGAAAGTGGAGCAGGGGAGCTATGAGTTCTACCGGGGTTTCCTGCAAGGGTTGTTTGATGCAGACGGTAGTGTTCAGGGCAGCCAGTTGAAGGGCGTTTCTGTGCGGTTGGCCCAGAGCGATAAGCCGATGCTTGAGGCTGTGCAGCGGATGCTGATGCGGTTGGGGATTGTGTCGAAGCTGTATAGCGATCGCCGCCCGGCCCAAGTGCGTTTGATGCCGGATAGCGATCGCAATCTGGCGGAGTACCACTGCAAAGCTCAGCATGAATTGGTAATTGCTAACGACAACTTAGTAGAGTTTGCGGCTCTAGTTGGGTTCCAAGACCCGACCAAGCAGGCAAAACTCACAGATCACCTGAGCAACTACCAGCGCAATTTCAACCGGGAACGTTTTGCCGTCACCGTCACGGAAATTACTCCCGACGGTACGGAGTCGGTCTATGACTGCACAGTCCCTGGCCCAGCGCGATTTGATGCCAATGGCTTTGTCGCCCACAACTGTGGTGAAATTATTGGTGAAGATTTTCATTGCAATTTGGCGGAGGTACATCTGAACCAGATTAACCCTCAAGACCTGCAATCCCAGACAGATGCCTTCACAGCTGCTGCCCTGGCTGTCGCGGCGCTGTTGAACCACAAATTCACGGAGCCCCGCTACCAGATTTCCCGTGCCTTCGACCCGATCGTCGGCGTTTCCTTCACCGGACTCTTTGACTTTTTTGTCATGGCCTTCGGGACCGAATGGTTGAACTGGTGGGAAGCAGGCCGTCCGGATACTGTGACGGGCTTACAGTTCAAGGCAAAGGAGCAGGAATTCCTCAGCCGTTGGAACGACATTGTTCACAGCGTTGTGTGGGAATATTGCGATCGCCATGGTCTCAAGCGCCCCAACCGTTGCACCACCGTGCAGCCAGCGGGTACCAAATCCTTGCTGACCAATGCGGCTCCCGGCTGGCATCCTCCCAAGGCAGCCCGCTTCATCCGTCGGATTACCTTCCGGAAGAATGACCCCGTGGCGCTGGCCTGTTTGGATTATGGCTATGCGATCGTGCCTTCCCAGTCCGACAAGGATGATGCAGGCAACTTGCTAAACGACCCGTTTGATCCGCGTTGTACGGAGTGGTTGGTGGAGATTCCGGTCGAAGTGCCTTGGGCGAATATCCCTGGGGCGGACCAGGTGGCGATCGAGCAGTTCTCGGCAGTCGCTCAATTTGACTTCTACATGCAGGTGCAGAAGTATTACACGGCCCATAATACGAGTGCGACGATCGAGCTGCGGGAGGATGAGATTGATGCGCTGTCTGAGCGGATTTTTGCGGCGGTGGATCAGGGTGAGGGCTATATGAGTGCGGCTTTGCTGGCTCGTTTTGATGCACCTTTCCCGCGTTTGCCATTTGAGAAGATCGATCGGGCGATGTTTGAGTCTCTGAGTCAGGAGGTGCTGGCGCGTCGTCAGACGGATGATTTCTACGGGGCACTGGCGAAGTATGACTCGGGTGAAGTAGCCGCTGAAGGGCCTGCGGGTTGCGATAGCGACAAGTGCATGATGCCCGAGAAGAAAGGCTAGTCCAAAGCTAGTCGGATACGTTAACAAACCAAACCTATTTGCCCCAGGGATTCGTTGGAGTTCCTGGGGTTTCTTTATTGTGCAATCAAGAAATCGATCGCCCAACCCCCAACCCCTCAGACATCCGCTTCACAGGCTTTGGTTTGCCATAACTCGGCTTACTCCGAATTACCGTACTATTACTGCGACGATAGCCTGAAGAAGAAGACCCCTTCATCTGACTGAAAAACCAAATTCCACCACCCACCACCACCACAGTCGCAATCACCGCCGCCGCGATCTTCTCCACACTCCAAGGCCGCTCCCCCAACACCTGCCCCGTCTGCGCATTCACCATCACCTGGAACTGCTTATTGCGATAGCGATAGGCCGAAATCCACACAGGCATCAGAATATGCTTATAGGTAATATCCAGATAGTTCGTCTGCACATTTCCCACCCGCTGCTCATCCCCACCAATATCATCCCGCACATCCGCCTCAATCAGCTGATCCATCGATACTTTCGCCTTAGCGATCGCATCATTCAACCCCACCTGCGCCCGCTGCGCCTTAAACCCCGCCATATAGGCCGGACTATAGGGCACCAAATGATTCAAATCCCAGGGCTCTAGCTTGACTAGTTTCTCCTCGGGAATCTGCCGCGTCCCCACGACCAATACATCATCGAAAAAGCGATCGACCTGGCCCGACACATGATGCCAGGAAGTCTCGCGCACCTCCTCATCTACCCATTCTGTTTCACCATCGGAATTCGTCCGGGAGACCGATCGCGTCCGATAATAATAATCGCCCCGCTGACCGCTGTAGGCACTGTAGGTCTGACTATCACAGGTCCAAAAAGGCAAATACACCCCCTGCACCCCCTCCTTTTGCGCCAAACTCTTCAAAGCCGTCGGCGCAAACCAGCGACTATTAATCCATTTCTGCACCGAAGTCTTCGCCTGGGATGCCGAAATCTTAGCCGGGAGAATCCCACCGGGCGTCACCACCGGATGGGCCGTTTTCCCCTCGGCCACAATGCTGGTCCCGCAAAAGGGGCATTTCCCCGCAATATCCGGCGGCACAAAGGTGATATTGGCGCGGCAGCCCGGACAGGCGACCTCGATCGCATTCTCAGCCAATTGCGACAGCTCGGGTTTGGGAATCTCGGGCGTAAAGGGAATCTCTTCCACTTCATCGCCATCGGGAATATCTTCCTCGCTACCGCAATAGGGACATTTCAGCCGAGCGGCACCAGGACTGTATTCCAGTTTGGCACCGCAGCTTGAACAGGGAAAGGATTGGATTTGCAACACTGTCATGATCAAGGGAATGAATGGAGGGCGCGATCTAGGCCATTGGAGGAGGCGGAACCATTGCTAACACATTGGCCAATTCAGGCACCTGGGCCGCAGGCAACCAGCCTGCCATACCCGCCTTCCACACATAGGACTCACGACTTAACCCCTGGCCTAGGAGCCCATCCGCCGCAAATGGCCCAAAGTTCTGCCCGTCCCTGGAAATAAACCAAGCCACAGCCTGCACTGGAGGCGGAGGCATTTGAGCTGATGGAGGCGTTTGGACAGCAGCAGGCGTCTGAACCGCAGGCTGGGCCATCGCCCCCATCAACTGCTGACCCATGGCAATACCGACGCCAAAGTCAAGAGCCGGGGTGCCGCCGCCGTTGGGATTATTCGCCGAAGCTTCGATCGCATTCGCCGCCTGGAACTGCGCATACTGCTGCATATTCCCGAGAATCCCCATGGAGGCCCGCTTGTCGAGGGCCGTTTCGACTTCCTCAGGCAGAGAGACATTTTCGATCAATAGCTGTGGCAGTTCTAGACCCAGTCGTTCTAAATCCTCCACCATGGCGCCACGAATGGTGTTGCCCAGATCGCGATAGCGAGAAGCCAGATCCAATAGGGCGATCCCACTGCCCCCCACAGCACCCGCGAAGGAGGTCATGATCGTGTTGCGAATCTGATCGCTAATCTCATCGACCTGGAACAAACCGTCGGTGCTCACCACATCCTGGAGGAGTTTGACCGGGTCGGCAATGCGGAGGTTGTAGCTGCCGAAGGCGCGCAGGCGGACGGGACCCAGTTCGGGATCGCGCACCATAATCGGATTGGCCGTGCCCCATTTCAGGTTGGTAAACACACGGGTGCTGAAAAAATAGACCTCAGCCTTAAAAGGAGAGTTAAAACCATACTTCCAACCCTTGAGCGTACTGAGAATCGGCAAATTCTGCGTGGTCAGGTCATAGGTCCCTGGCTCAAAGGCATCCGCCACCTGCCCCTCATTGACAAACACCGCCTTCTGCCCTGGCCTAACCACCAGCTTAGCGCCATTCTTGATCTCATTCTGGAACCGCTCAAACCGATAGACCATCGTATCGTTGGAATTATCCAACCATTCGACGATATCAATAAACTCTGCCCGAATTTTTTCAAACAAGCCCACGCGAGACGACCTCCAAAGAATACAGGCGCTGAATAAACTATTCGCTTACTACAGTATGCCCAGCTTCGATTCCGGAAAATCGCCCAACCCCCTATCGCATGGGCAACCCAATGATAAACTCCGCGCCCTCCCCCGGCTTCGATTGCACCTCAATGGTCCCACCATGGGACTCGCGAATGATCTGGCTGACCAGGGCCAACCCAATGCCCGTTCCCTTACCCACAGGTTTTGTCGTGTAGAGGTAGTCAAAGATCTTCGCCCGCACTGTCTCATCCATCCCGACACCATTGTCGCGAATGCTCAAATAGACCCAATCCCCTTGGGTCCGGGTGGCGATCGTAATACAGTTAGGCTCCAACGCAATTTCACTAAATTCACGCCCAGCATTACTCTCATCCAACGCATCGATCGCATTGGCCAGCAAATTCATAAACACTTGATTGAGCTGCCCCAAAAAACAATCGATCTCCGGCAAATCGCCATAATTCTTAAAAATCCGAATCTCAGGCCGGAACTGATTGGCCTTCAAGCGATGGCGCAAAATTAAAATAGCACTGTCCAAACCCTGATGCAGATCACAGCGAATTTTTTCGTCCTGGTCCGATCGCGCAAAGGTCCGCAGACTCACACTAATTTCCTCAATACGCTGAATTCCAATGTTCATAGAACTCACCATCGAAGGCAAATCCCGCAGCAGGAACTCTAAATCAATCCGCTGGGCGTGGGCTTCAATGGTTTCAGGGTCTTCCCTTCCTGATAAAGACTGAGATGCTCGATCACATCCGCAACATACTTCTTCGCATAATCCAAATTTCCCGTCAGGTAATTCACCGGATTATTAATCTCATGGGCCAGACCCGCCATCAATTGCCCCAGGGAAGAAAGCTTCTCACTTTGAATCAATTGCAACTGCATCTCCTGCATCTGCTGCATCGATCGCTCCAACTCAGAGGTCCTTTCCGTAACCCGCTGTTCGAGGCTTTGATTTTGCTGTTCCAGTTCCTGGGAAAGCAGATGGAGCTTCAAATGAAGCTTCACCCTTGCCAAGACCTCCTCCTGCTGAAAAGGCTTCGTGATATAGTCCACGGCCCCTAATTCTAGGCCGCGCACCTTATTGACCGAGTCGGACAGGGCCGTCATGAAAATCACCGGGATGGCGGCAGTCAGCGGATTCTGCTTGAGCCTAGCACAGGTTTCAAACCCATCAATGCCAGGCATCATCACATCCAACAGGATCAGACTAGGCCGGGCATATTCCGCCTGCTCAATGGCCGATTCACCATCCGTGGCGATCAAAGTGGTCCAACCTTGATTGCGGACTGCCTCCGACAGGACCTTAAGATTGGTGGGTATATCATCCACCAATAGGATGCGGATGACCGGGGAACTAGAGGTGCCATCGATCGGCCTTGCCAATCCTGGATTGATTGTCACCTGATTCATCTAGACCCCTCCACCATCGAAGATTGCAACAATTCTCGGACTTTCTTGGTTTGGAAGCCATCGACATGGACCTGTAGTTGTGATACAAATGTCTCGAATCGACTGTCCATCTTTTGTAAACGCACTAGACTATCAGCGATCGCCCCCAAATCGCCCATCATGGCTAAATGATAGAGCTGCTTCAGAATCATCATATCCGGTGTTGCCGAAATCGATTCAAGTCTGGGTGGATCTGCTTCTGGCTCCGATCGATCAGTCTCATAGATCCAATCCACTTGCAGATGGTGCTCCAATAGCCTGACAATGTCAGAAATCTGAATCGGTTGGGGCAGAAAATCGTTGGCGCCTAGGTCCAGGCTATGTTGTTGATCGAGCTGAAACACACTGGCACTACAGGCGAATACCAGTAGATTCTGCAATTGAGCATCTTCGCGCAGGCTTTGTAGCAATGCTGGATTGTCCTGCCGTTCTAGATCCATGACGAGAACGGTGGGTCTGTGCTGGCGAATACTTTCTAAAGTTGCCTCCTCCGACAGATCCTGTCCGACCATTTGACACCCTAGGCTGGCAAATAGCTGTCCTGCCACCGCATAGTATTTTGCCTGGCGATCGATCACCATGACAGTGGGCTTTGTTCCTTTAATCCCAATAATGTTAGCCCTGGTTTTGTCGGCCCAATTTTCCCAGCCCTTGGCGATCGGTACCTGAAGATCCACCCAAAATAGGCTGCCTTCACCGATTTGACTTTGGACCTGTAGGCTACTGCCCATGATGGCGATCATCCGCTGGCTAATGGCAAGGCCCAGGCCTGTCCCCTCCGATCGCCTCGCCGCTGAGCCCACCTGCTCAAAGGGTAAAAATATTTTCTCCAGTTGATCTCGATTCATCCCCGTCCCTGTGTCCTCAATTTGGAACCGCAGCAGAGAAGTCACTGGATCAGCCACCGGGATACTATCGATCGTCCGGACTCGCAGGGTGACTCGACCTTGATCGGTAAATTTAATCGCATTGCCCAGCAGATTAATCAACACCTGCCGTAGTCGTTTTTCATCGCTGATAATCGCCGTCGGGATATTGTCCGGCAGATCCAGGTGGAAATCAATTCCCTTTTCCTCCGCCCGCACCGTGCAAATTTCGCCAATCCCTGTGAGAAAACTGGCTAGATGAAACTCTGTGGGAATGAGTTCTAACTTTCTAGCTTCGATTTTGGAGAGGTCTAGAATATCGTTGATTAGGGTGAGGAGATGGGTGCCACATTGATGGATCACTCTAATGCCTTCTTGATTCTGAGCGTCGAGCTGGGTCGATCGCTGCAAAATCTGAGCATAGCCCAAAATCCCATTGAGGGGCGTCCGCAGCTCATGGCTCATGTTGGCGAGAAATTCACTCTTCGCGCTATTGGCCGCATCGGCCGCAACTTTGGCCGTCGCTAATTCAGCCGTGCGATCGGCGACTTTGGCTTCAAGGTTTTTAGAATAATCAATCAACTGCTCGTTGGCAATGGCAAGTTGACCATTGGCCAGCATAAGACGGTGCTGCTTGTAGGCGATCGTCGTGGCAATATTGCCCAGGAGGTAGGCCATTAGCGGCGCAACCACGGGAATCAAGGTGCCGCCAAGGAACGCACCGTAGGCAGCGATCCCCATGCCACCCACGAATAAACAGGCCGTCCATAGACTTGCCCCCCGAACAGATCGCGCTTACCTTCACGCCAGAGCAACAAGTACCACAACCCAATTGTTCCGCTGAGACTCCAGCCCCCCAGCCAAAGCACTTGAATGGGCCATTGCCAGCCGTACATCAGCGATCGCCCTCCATCGCCCCCCGAATGATCTGACTGCTGATATTGGCATGGACCACGACACCAGGGGTTTGTTCTGCGCCGACATAGCCTTGGCTGTAGGGTGTGCCGAGGAAATCGTTGGTGCTGGGGGCAATGGAGCCAATCAGGACAATTTTGCCCTTCATTTGCTCGGTCTGAACCCGTCCGGCGAGGATGTCGCGCATCTTAATCTGGGTAAACATACTCAGGGGACCGCGCCAATTCATCAGAACTTGATAGCCCCCAAGATCATCGCGATCGCCATAGCCTGCTTCATGCTCCTGAAGACCGATAAAATCTGCTTTACCCAGTCTAAAATGCAGCTTTTCAGCATTCACTTCCTGCAACTGAATGTTTTTACCTTCTAGGTATCGAGTGGCCATCTGGGTCGCCAATCCAGCCTTGAGGGCATCTTCCTGTTTGCCATCGACCGCCGTCAGGAAAGCCCGCCGGACCTTGCGATCGTCATCCACCATCAAATCCGCCAGGGCCACCTGTTGCTGCTGCTGAAGAATGGGAGAAGGATCAACCCGCAAACCGCTAATTTTTTCAACCCCGTATAGGTTTTTAGTGGTTTTAAAAACCTTCACTAATGCTTCGTGACCGGGCTCCTCGGGAAGATTACGGTAAATATCTAGGCCAATGACGGCGGGCTGATGCCGACTAATCCCCGTGATCAAATCAGCCATCACCTGATCGGGAATAGGCCAGTTTGCCGCCGCCTTGATGTCCTGCTCATCAATGGTGACAATCACAATTTCCGTTTCCTTGGCCTCCGGGGCGCCGCCGGAAAAACTCATCGCGCAGCGATCGCTCCACCAGGTTAAACCCACCCATATAGCCGATTCCCCCAGCGATGGCCATGACCGCCGGGGCAATAATGCAGACATATCGCAGGGGATAGATGAGTTGTTTAAGCTGTGCTTTCATAGCGATTATTGCTGGGCCAGGAGGGCAGGATCGGCGATTTCCGTGAGATTGACGGAACCCAAGAGGTCCTTCCAATCCTGGGCGATCGCCTCATTCTTGGAATCCATTTTGTAGGCCTGGGCCAGTAAGGCAGCGGAGTCATACCAAATGCCTTCTGCGGCTAGGATTTCAGCTTGCTTTTGGCTAGACTGGTTCGCCAGTTGCTGCGTCAGTTCCGGGGTCGCGCGAATGCGTTTGACCCAGCCATCGACAAAGGGCGTACCGGGGACCAATTCCTGCTCCACCTTCAGGGCCACATACCACTGATAGTCCTGCTCAAGTTCGAGTTCCGGCGCGTCACTGGGGAGTTGCAGCGCCATCACACCCGCTTGGCCAGACACGGGCACAACCATTTGATAGTGCAGATTTTTGGCATCATCTTTTAGGGTAAATACTGCCTCCTTGGCATCGGACTCCGGCAAATAGACCATGATTGTCGGTCTGGCCTCAAGAGTCGTACCGAAGAAATTCTCCGGCGTCATCGCCTGCATGTTCAAAGATTCATTGCCATTGTTATAGCCTCCGTAAAGATTCGTCCGGGAGGCACCGCCATCGGAACGCCGAGGCATTCCCTTGCCCTTTTTAGGCGCAAACAAGACACCCCGTGAGGCCCCACCATAGCTCGATCGCGCTGACTTTCCTCCAGGGGCTGGCATGAATTTCACCCCCCGCGAGGCCCCACCTACGGATTGGCGCGGAGCTGCGTTGCGGCTATTGGGGCGGAATTTAACTTGGCCTCGGGATGCTCCCCCGGTGGTTTGGTGGGGAGCACTGTACTTTGGAGAGGGCTTAAACTGAACGGCTTCAGCCTGGCCAGGGATGGCGATCAATAGGCCACTGGCAAAAATCACTGCCGTTCCGAATAATCCAGACCATTTAGATAGTTTATTCATGACCAAATCGATCGCTCCGTTGAAGAAGGTGAAATTGCAGGAATTAGATAGATGCTCGTGAATTGCTGAATACAACGATCATAGGAGCGTTCTTTTCGAGTTCCATAGGGTAGAGCTACGGATTTTGAACTCCGTAAATTAACGGAACTGTCCCCAGGGAACACCAGAACTTTATAACCAGTTACCCACCAAGACAAAGGAAGACCAGAAAAAGGGATCATCAAAGTCTTTGTCCTTGAGCAGTGCTAGCTGCGATCGCCGCAGGGCCTCAGCTTTAGTCATGTTGGGTTGCTTTAGCTCCTCATAAAATTGAGTCATCAACCGGGCCGCCACCTGGTCCTTAACTGGCCAAAGGCTAGCGAGGGTAGAGCGGGCTCCAGATTTCACGGCTAGGCCGGCCAGACCGAGGACGGCGCGATCGTCCCCCGCCGCCGTATCACAGGCGCTCAGCACTAGCAGTTCTAGGGCATCCTTTTGACTAGCGTCCCGATTGCGCAGTAGATCGGACAATTCGCGGATATTCATGCGACCGTTCCAGGTCAGCAGAAATGTTTCGTCCAGGTTGGAACTAAACTGACCGTGGGTGGCCAGATGTACTAGGTTGGCTGATGACCCCTGAACGCGACTGGCGAGCGTTTGGGTTGTGAAATTTTGATTCAACAGCGCGGTGCCCGCCGTGGCCTTAGAGATGTCACCGACTTCACTCACCACAGAAGGCAGGGCATTAAACCCCTCTCGGGCTTCGCTAATCCCCGCGACCACGGCCCGCACCTGTTGCTTGGCCAACTGTTGGGTACTCATCAGGCGCAGGCCCGGCGATAGGGCCACGGAATACTTTTCAATCAGATACTGTTTCCCATCATGCAGGGCCGCCACGGGCACTTTACGCAGGAGCCCATCGAGGACAAACACCAGGGTTTGGCGATCTTTGAGGGCACCGCTCTGCTCAACCGGACGAATCAGCCAGTCATAGAGCTTCTGCGAAACCCCGAGACGCGATTCCCGACTCGATGCTGGGTGAAGCGCGGCGAGAGATCCTTGATCCCCGCCTCCGCTTCACCGGGTTTAATCGGGCTACTGAAATAGCGCAGTGGCTGCTGGGGATCGCTCGTTGAAGCCACCACCGCGACTCGATCGCTCAGGACAATCGAATACAGCACCGCCGCATTGCGATCGATCTGGTCAATGGGTTTGGGCTGGGCATCCAGGCAGGCCTCGCGGAAGAAGTTGTCTAGTTCAGCAATTTGCAGGCCTTCGATCAGTTCCCGGACCTGCGTCAGGGCAGGTTGGTCCGGGTTGCTATCCAGCAGCAGGGCGACGAGTTCCCGGTAAACGGGTTCTACACTTTCCCGGAAGGAGAACTGGACATCTTGATTGACCGCCACCAGGTCCCCCCGCAGGGCCTGCAATGCATTGACGGCCTCACTGTAGGAATCAATGGCACTGGTGCGATCGCCCTTTTCCTTGAGCAGGCGACCGAGCTTCCAAGCGGACTGGGCCGTGATGTCCTTGGCTTCGAGCTGTTCAGCAATGGTCAGGGATTGACGGATCAGCTGAATCCCTTCATCTAGCTGGCCGCGCCGGGCGTAGAGCTGGCCCATTTCCGATAGACCATAGGCCTCTGCCCTGGGATCTTGGAGTTCCCTTGCGGTCTGGACC
>JAAUSA010000208.1 GCA_012031975.1 Alkalinema sp. RU_4_3
TCGCCACAACCATTCCCAAACGCCTTCAAAGCCTGCTTCAACTCCTTAGAAGGCGATCGCACCGCCAGCACCTCCGACGCCGCATCACTCAGCATCTTTTCCTGCACCAGATAATTCACCCGCGCCATGGTTTTCGCCTCACCCGAGCCTGGGAGTTTGTTCAGATCGCTGAGAATCCGATTCATGGTGGACTTGGGGGCGATCGCTATAGTCTGCCAAGTCAGGGGATTTTTACCCTTAGCATCATCAAAGAAAACCCAGTCGTAGGTTTGGCCAGGTTCTAGGGAGGGACCGCCGTAACGTAGGGATTGCAATCCTGGGGAGGCCGAAACTGACTGAAGCCAAAACACCTTTTCCTCCTTGGCTCGCCGCAAACCGATCGCCCCCACATTCCCCTGCCAGAGAATCGTCGGTCTGACTGTCAAAACCGTGGCCTGTTCACCGCGATTGGGGATGCAGAGGGGGCTGCGAGATCCACCCGCAATGCGTTTGGGACTGAGCCACTTGATGATGTCACCCCAGGAGAGGGACTGGGCTTGGGCGGGAGATGGATGAGTTGCAGTAGTGACAAACAACAGAGTTGCGATCGTCAACGCGCCCCCCAACCCCCCAATTCTAGGGGACTTCCGAACCAGGTTTGCTTCAAAGTCCCCCAGAATTGGGGGATTTAGGGGGCCATTCATACCTAGTTTGATCAAAGATTTCATCTAAACTTTCTCCTTCGGTAATCCATATAATCCAAACACCAAACTCGGCAACAGCCAAGGCAACAGCAATCCGCCGATATAAACCTGGAGACTCAGTAGACCATAGCCAACGATCACACCCCCAAAAACCAGGACGCGCGATCGCCCCCCCAAGTTCCGCTGTTGTAAGCATGCCCCCCCCAAGGCCCCCAATCCCATCAGCAACACCGCAGGCACCAGGTAAACGTAGGTTCCATACTTCAGGTGATACAGCCCATAGGCATGGTATTCCGCACCAGTAAACCCCTTCCCTGGATCCCAATAATTAATCGCAAAGGGCCGATGCAAATTATCCTCCCCATTCCGGGAAATCCCCGCCTGCTCATAGCCCCCAGCCGCAATCATCACCACATCAGCGGTTGGCAGTGGCGTTCCGTCCAATAGGGCCTTGGCCGAAATCTTCTTGTAGGCCTGCTCCGGTGGGATCGAAAAATCAAACACAGGTCGAAACCAAAACTGTCCCCAACCCTCTGCCCATTGCGCGACAGGATTTAGATAGGGCGATCGCGCCTGTACCGTTTTCCAAGCAAAGGGGCAGCCGATCGAGCAGTTTTGCACAGGCAGTTCCAAATAGCCGGGATAGAACTCAATATAGCCCTGGTCCGGTCTAGAGGCCACCGTCGGCGTCACCTCCAGAATCTTGCCACTTTCCTTCCGACTCGCTGCAAACACAGGTTGGATGTTTTGTTTATTCAACTCCCGAATAGCCTTAGCTAGCACTGGGTCTTCCTGGGTAGGCCGATCGAGCAGAAAATCAATCGCCAACGTTTTCGGCTGGAGTTTGGCACTCTCTCTGATCACCTGGGCGAGATAGGTGCGATCGATCGGATTAATCTTCCGCGCATCCAGTCCCCGCAGCGAATCTTCATCGATTTGTATAAGCGTCGTAGAAGCTGAAATTTTGGGAATTTGGTTGGTGCGATCGCGGTACATCGCCTGCACCAACAATCGTGGTTCCAAAAACAATCCCTGAATCGGTGGCAATATACTCAACGCCAGCAATCCCGCCAAGCCCCCAGCCTGCTTCCGACCGGGCAACCAAGGCTCCAGCCACCGCCGCAAATCCTGCCGTAATCCCTGGGGTCTTAAACAAAACACCAGCGCTTCGGGATGTCGAAACAGCGACGGAATTAAATAGGCCGAGGGATAGGTCAGATTGCGATCGACTTTTAAAAACTGGGCCGCAGCTATAGTCGCCTCATGAACATCCCGAAAGTTCACCAATTCCTGCACAAACTGCAATAAAAACTCCTGGGCCACCCGATTATGCACAGGCTCCCGAAAGATCGCCACCTGACTCAATCCCAAATCAATCAACGAATTAGCAATCTCCAGCCCATTACAGGAATTAAACAGCGCAAACTGTAATCCCCGTTCCTTTGCCCGTTTCAACTGCGGGGCAATTTCCTTAATTGCGATCGACATCCCCGGCGCGATCCCCAATTCGCCACCCGTCAGATCTGTCTCATTGCTATGCCCGGCAAAAAACAAAATATCCCAGCCTAAGGGATGATCGATCGCTGCTGCAATTGTCTCCTGCAATCCCTGCGCATCTTGCCCCGCTTGCCATCCGACAAACTCTATGGCCGCCACAGACCCAAGGGATTCCATCGCAGCGCGATCGGCCTGAAAATTCAACCCCGTATCATCGCCCAAGACTGCCAAAATTCGCAACCGTCCATTTTTCCGCCCAGGCTGCACTGCCGCACTGAGGTTTGCAGGCGTGCGGGCAATCCGAATCGGCTTAGTATTACCAAATTCCGTGCCAAGTTCCCAAGCCTCCCAGGGCAACCGCGCCAAGGCCAACGGCTCACAGGCAAGAAACAGATCAACCTGCTCACCCCCCATAGCAGCCTTGGCAATCTCCGATCGAATCCCCAACAAATCCGCACTTCCCAGCCAATAGACAAAGGCGGATAAAAACTGCGCCTCGGCCTGGACCAATTGCGATCTCCCATCCACATCCGGAGCCGCCAACCCCCCACTCCCCTTACTCCGCGCCCGCAAAGCACTGCGGTAAAACTGCAAGTAGGCCATCTGCCAGGATTGAAATTGCTGGGCGAGTTTGTCCGGATAAGGCACTTGGGCCGATCGCTGAAGTCCAGCCCCCCAGGTCAACTCAAAGAGACAGGTTTCGGCAACTTGCCAGATTTTTAGGCGAAAGGTGCTCATTAGTCAGCAAGGTAGGCGAAGGGAGGAAGATTGTGAACGGCACCGCTCGGCAGTTGAATCCGCACGTCAAACCGCTCTTCGGGGCTGCCGACAACTTGGGCATAGAGGTAGGCTTGGTTTTGGCTGATTGCTTCTGTGAGGAGGTCGCCGCCCTCACGGAGACTGAGGCTCAAGCCATTGGGGAGCGGGCTGCTGTCTATTTGGCCCAGGATCAGCAACAGCGACCATTCGGGGCCTTCGGGGCCGTTTTGTAGGGGCGAGGCGATGGCATACAGTCGGAGGGATTGGGTTTCGATCGCGATGTCCTGGTAGGCGACCTGGGGCGACTCGGGCAGTTCGATGCCCTGGGTACGGAGGGTGCGCAGAATCGGGTCGAGGGTGCTAGTGGAGCGCATGGCCGTCGCCACAGGTGGCATCAAAACCCAGGCGAGGTCATCGGCGAGACGGTCAGCCTGCTGGGTGAGCCAGTTTCGGACGTTTGTCACACCTTGGGTCAGCGCGGAAGGAATCGCGAAGGGTTGGCCGCAGCGCAGAGCCAGCAGGAGGTGACCAGGATCGGAATCGAACCAGGAAAGGGGAAGTTCTGCCCGATCGCCCCGCAGTTGGTCATGGCGCAGGAGACCTTGGATCGTGATCTGGTGGAGTTCTTCCTGGACTTGGACCGCGACGTAATAGTGGGCCGGGGTCGTGGGCCGCTGTAGGGTTTGCCTGTCGAGGCTGGTTTGGGTCAGAGGCAGGACAGTGAAGCCGTTGACTTTGAGGATCTTTGACTGAAGTCTTGGGGTGAGATCGCGGCTCACCAGCCATTGCTCTAGACCGAGGCTGGCCAGTTGGTCTAGGTAGGCGTCCCAGGTGGGGGCCAGGGCGGCGCGATCGATGCGATCGTCCGTGAGCTGGAAGCTTTCGGTGGCGAGGGTTTCGAGGTCGGTGAGGATTGAGAGGTCTGACATGGCTGGCCCAGAGAGCGTTAAGGTATTGTGATGAATTATAGCGATCGGTGGAAGAGGGGTTATGCAGGACCTAGGTATGATATACTTTGGATATCCAAAAGGTTTAAACCTACATGAGGCTGGAGCAATCATGAAGTCACAGCTGGGACAGTGGGGAAATTCCCTGGCCGTCAGGATTCCCAAGTATGTAGTCGAGGCGTTGGCCCTCAAGTCCAACGATACAATGGAATGTTCGGTGCAGGACGGCAGGATAGTGTTTGAAGTAGTCCAGTCCTTGCCAGAATTGAGCTTGGAGGATCTGCTTGCGGAAGTGACTACGGAGCCAGAGGGTGAGCTGGACTGGGGTGGTCCGATGGGGAATGAGGTTTGGTAATGTATAGTCCGAAGCGCGGCGATTTTATTTGGATCAATTTTGATCCCCAGGCGGGCCATGAGCAGATGGGCAAGCGTCCGGCCCTGGTCGTGAGCCATGACGGCTTTAATCAGAAGATGGGCTTTGCGTTTGTCTGTCCGATCAGCAATACGGGGAGAAAGAACCCTTTTTACGTGCCGATTCCGAAGGAGGTCTTGGTAACGGGTGTGATCATGACGGATCAAATGCGATCGCTAGATTTTCGAGCTAGGCAGGCGAGTTTGATTTGTGAATGTCCTGAGCAGTTGTTGCAAGATGTACTGCGACGAATTAAGCCGATTATTTTTTGAGTGGGGCGATCGCAGCTAATCCCATAGGTTGCAGTCAGCCAGACGGAAGTAACCTTCTGATGTCATGCAAGGGAGGCGAATTGCTGTGAATGAGGCTCAAAGAGAATTGTATTTGCGCTTACAGGCCTATGAACTGGATGATTCGAGCCATGAATTTGGGTTTATGCGGCATTTGATCAAGGGTCAGGGTTGGTCTATGGCCTATGCTCAGCGTGCCGTTGAAGAATATAAGCGGTTTGCTTTTTTAGCCGTGGTAGTGGAGCACCAAGTGGTGCCGCCGGATGCGGTGGATCAAGTGTGGCATCAGCATGTTTTGTTGACGCAGTTCTATTGGGATGAGTTTTGTCGGGATGTGTTGCAGAGGAAGTTACACCACCATCCCGCCCGAGGTGGAAAGGCAGAACGGGCTGAATTTCACCGGCTGTATGGCCAGACGATCGCGAGTTATCGACAGTTCTTTGGCGAACCACCCCAGGATATTTGGTCGCCGATCGATCGACGGTTTGGTATAGATCTGAAGATGCAGCGGGTGAATTTAGCGGACCATTGGGTGATTCCAAAACGCTTGCCACAGGTGCGGGTTCCACGAGGGACTGGATTCACGGTGTCGGTGATCGCGCTTACATTTTTGTCGGTGGGTTGTACCTATGCATCAGGGACTCAGGCATTGTCTACGCATGGCGCATTCTTGGGCATGGTTGCCGTCGCCATGGCAGTTAGCTGTGGTCTGCGGTATCTTCTGAGACTGCCTGTGGTCGATCAGCGGTACCTGAGTTAGATAGCTATGAAATGGCTTGTTTGTTTGGGGGGGAGGCTCGGGTTGTGGATTTGCTAATTGTTCAGCTATTGGCCCAGGGCTATGTGTCGCTGAATGTGCGTAATCGATCGCTTGGGGTTGTTAAGATGCTGCCTTCAGATGCCGATCGGATGCTTCGGAATGCGATGCAGCAGATTCGATTGACACCAGAAATTAGACCGCTGCGAGCTGCCCTGCGTAAAGAGACTGTTGAGGTTCGTCGGCAACTATCTCGAAACGGGCTTCAGGTGAATATCTGGATTTCGCTGCTATTGCTAATGCTCAATGCTTCATCGTTATTTTGTGCGTTCACGTTTGGGATTGGATTGTGGGTGTTTATGAGTACCGATGGATGGGTCTGGGTCGATATAATTTCGTTTCTACTTTTGGGCAAGTGGATTTTGAATCTGTTCTCACGGGCGAATCTGACCCACCAAGGGATGAAAGTCTTAAAGGCAATCAGGCGGGATTATGATGTTTATGATTTGGAGAAGCGTTTTGCTGTGGTAGGTACTGGTGCGCTGTCAGGGGGCGTCATGGATGAGTTGAAGGGTGTTTTTACATCGGTGGACCAGGAGGTGGCGGCGGAAAGTAGCTGTGGTGGCTGTGGCTGTTAAGTTGACCTAAGTCGAAATAGGGCGAGGTGTTCTTCGCCCTTGCGGCGATCGATTGAGTCTTTGGCAGGTTTGAATAAGATGCGATCGAAGTCGGGCTCGAAATAGTCCAAGACTTCCTGGGGCTTGACCGCAAAGGGTGGGCCGGAGGGGCGACTGTGGGTGTAGAAGAGGGCGATGAGCTGGCCCTGGGGGCGGAGGAGTTGTTTGACAACTTGGATGTAGCTGGGGCGGAGCGAGGGATCGATCGCGCAAAAGCAGGTATGTTCGAGGACGTAGTCGAATTGCTGGTGGAATTTGTCTTCGATCGCGAAGATGTCACGCTGGAGGAATTGGACGGGAATATGGCGGGCTTGGGCATTGGTGGTGGCGCGTTCGATCGCACTGGGGGCGAAGTCGAAGGCGGTAACGGTAAAGCCGGATTCGGCAAAGAGGAGGGCGTCCTGGCCAGTGCCGCAGCCGAGGACTGCGAGGTTACCGGGAGGTGGGGCTTGGGGACTGTTCAGGAGGTTGATGAGGGTGGGGCGGGCAGCCGAGGTCCCAGGGGTGATCGCTGGTTTGGTAGCGGGTTTCCCAATGGTCGGGGAGGAGGTTGGGGTTGGGGGGCGATGCGCTCATGGGTGGTGGGTTGAGGGGGTGAGATTCCATTTAGGAAGCCTCTGCTAAAATGAACATTGTATTCCTTTCTAAGGCACTCCCATGGTTCAAACGCTTGCCATTTCTAAGGCTATGACCAGTATGGCCCAGGTTCAGGCTCGGTTCGCGCTGGATTATGCGATCGATTCGCAGTTTTTCCCTGAATGGCAGCAAAATCTACCTGCGTTGACGGAGGGTGACTATGGTCAACTCGCGCATATTCAGAAGCGATTTATCGAACATCGCGATCGGGGTTCATTTGCCCGAGGGGACGGTTGATAAGTTGATGATATCGCCACTGCTGGATTTGGCTGGGCTGTATGATTCTCGGTTTACGATTCGGACGGAAGCCAGTGTTGAGATTGTCCTTGAGGCGGAGGGTGAAATTCTCCAGGGGCGAATGGATACGTTGATTTTGGCGGACCAAATTTGGATTTTGGTTGTTGAAGCAAAGAATTCGACCTTTGCCCTGTCGGTGGCTTTGCCGCAGTTGCTGACCTATATGCTTTCGGCACCTTCTACGGATGGGACTGCGCGGTTTGGGTTGGCGACTAATGGCGAGGAGTTTCGGTTTGTGAAATTGCAGGCTGAGGGCGATCGCGCCTTGTTCGATCTGTCGGCGGTTCTGTCGGTGATGCAGCCGAGTCGCAATCAATTGGCTCAGGTGGTGCAGGTTTTGCGATCGCTGGCCTCCACGGATTGGTTAACGCGAGACAGTCGCGCTAAATATGATGCAGTGCTAGCAAAGGTGCCTGACATTGAACCAGAAGAATACGATCGCCTCCCGGAGACAGGCGAAACGCATTAGTGAGTGAGCAATGCTAGAATGGACCCAAACCCCTTCGACTAACAGGTACTCCACCCGTGACGATCGAACTACAAACCCTCACAAAAAACCTCTACGACACAGACTTCATGGCCTGGGTCATCACCACAGTCGATCGCCTACGCGCCCAAGACTACAGCGCAGTCGATTGGGAAAATTTGATTGAAGAGATTGACGCCATGGGACGCCGAGAACGCAAAAGCCTCAAAAGTAACCTAGTGATTCTCCTTCAGCATCTCCTCAAATGGCAATACCAAAGCGCCCTACGTGGTGGCAGTTGGAAAGGCAGCATCGTCGAACATCGCCAGCGCATTCGAGATGACCTAGAAGATTCCCCCAGCCTAAAGCCCTACCTCCCAGAAATTTTAGCCGCCGCCTACAGCGATGCGATCGATCGCGCCGCTGCCGAAACAGGACTGCCTCTGAGCCAATTTCCAGTTGAATGTGACTATACGCTGGATAAGATCCTCGATCGAACCTTCTTCCCTGATTAAACCCAGCTAACTTTCCTCAAACGATCGCACAGACACTTCCCCCCACAATACACCAGCCCCCATCTCCCTGTTGCCAAACCCGCATATAGCGAAAATCCCCCGCAAAATCATTGCCCAAATAGCTGCCCCGTAGGAAAACCTTAGCCGACGCGATCGCACCTGCTCGCCCAATAGGCGAATCTCTAAATCCTGCGGTAGAAGTTCCTGAAAGACCGTACCCCCCGTACGATGGAGTTCCAAATCCATAGCTTTTGTGGCCAATTCACCTGTCGGCCCAGAAAACAACAGATCATTAGAAATCAATACATCCAACTCAGCAACATCTGACGCCAGCATCGCAGCATAGAGCCTTGCTTCACAGTCATGGATCTGGGCTTCGATCGTTGAATTCATATCGTTTGTCCTCAATTTTTAATCTGGCGATCGACAATTTGCTTAAGCACCTTCAAAATAGTCGCCGTTTCCAGCCGCTGATTATATTCCCGAGAACATTCGATCGATAACATAGGCCGATCGCTGTTGATCTGACTTACCTCCGCCCGCAAGAATGTCCAACTGTCGGCGATCGTATAGCAGCCAAAGATCTCCTGCACCTCCCCCTGATTCTGCTGCCAATTCATCCAAGCTGCGGCTAATAGCTCACCATAAAGCTGAAAGATCGGGTTTTGAGCTTCCACGCCTCGCTTCGTTTCGATCACCACCAAATAGGGCGTCGTAATTCGACCCACCACACTGCGCCCAATCACTCCATCCGCAATGCCCTCAATGTCAAACAGGGGATACTCACCCCGCAGGGCCACCTCAGCCCAAACCTGAATATTCCCTTGCTCCACTAAAAACAACAGTGGATAGATTGCCCTCGCCCAAATCGTCGCCTCATTGAACAGATGTACTTGGGTATTTTGTAGGCGTTTTTGAAGCAGATTGACATCATACTGCTCCGCATCGCTCAGATCGATCGCACTGACATCTTCCCAGGCAAAACTACTGCCGCTAGTTTCTTTCAGCGTCACGATCTGTTCGATATCTGCCAATGATAGACTG
>JAAUSA010000209.1 GCA_012031975.1 Alkalinema sp. RU_4_3
CGTAACCATGTAAGTTACACAGTCTCACTTCACCCAAGTCACTCATCCCCATGACCACAAACCTCTTCACCCCCCTCCAAGCCGGAGCCATCCGCCTCCCCCAACCGCATCCTCATGGCCCCCCTCACCCGCTGCCGCGCCGACCAAAACCACGTTCCCACGGCCCTCATGGTCGAACACTACGCCCAACGGGCCAGCGCTGGTCTGATCATCGCCGAAGCCACCGCGATCATGGAAAACTGCACCGCCTTCTGGACCGAACCCGGCATCTACAGCCCAGACCAAGTCACCGCCTGGAAAAAAGTCACCGAAGCCGTCCATGCCAAAGGGGGTCAAATCTTCCTGCAAATCTGGCATGGAGGCCGCGCCTGCCACCCCCTGATGAACAACGGCCTCATCCCCGTCGCCCCCAGCGCAATTCCCATCACCAACGACGAAATCCACACCCCCAACGGCAAAGTCCCCCCACGCCACCCCCCGCGCCCTAGAAGACAGCGAACTCCCAGCGATCGTCACCGGATTCAAACAAGCCGCCCAAAATGCCAAACTCGCCGGATTCGACGGCGTAGAAGTCCATGGAGCCAACGGTTACCTGCTCGACTCCTTCCTGCGCGACGGCTCTAATAAACGCACCGGAAGCTACGGCGGCAGCATCGCCAACCGGGCCAGACTACTACTCGAAGTCCTCGAAGCCACCGTCGAAGTCTGGGGCAGCGATCGCGTCGGCCTCCGAGTCTCCCCCTTAAACAGCTACAACAGCATGATCGACAGCGATCCCGTCGCCACCTATAGCTGGCTCGCCGATCGCCTCAATGACTACAACCTGGCCTATTTCCATGTGATGCGATCGGACTTCCTCCAGGAACAGTCCGGCGATGTCATGACCCCGATCCGATCGATTTACAAAGGCGTATTGATTGGTAATATGGGTTACAGCGCCGAGGAGGCGGAAGGTGCGATCGCTAACAAATCCCTCGATGCCATTGCCTTTGGAGTACCGTTCTTGGCAAATCCTGACTTGCCCGATCGCTTCGCCAAAAAAGCTGAATTAAACACCGCCGATCCCAGTAAATTCTACTCCCCAGGCCCCGAAGGCTACACCGACTACCCCACACTCGCCGCATAATAAACCCACCCCCAAATGACTCCGGTCCCCCCAAACTTGGGGGCTAGGGGGCCACAATCCCCGCGCCTCTTCGACCATGCCCACCAGCACCCGCTTCGCCGTCACCGTCCACATCCTCTCCATCCTCGCCCTCCACGATCGCCAACCCGTCCGATCGGAATACCTCGCCGCCAGCGTCTGCACCAATCCCGCCGTCATCCGCCGCCTCCTATGCAAACTGTCTGACGCGGGCCTAACCAGCTCTCAACTTGGCTACGGCGGCGGTACCATGCTAGCCAAACCCGCCGATCAAATCACCCTCCTTGACATCTTCCACCTCGTCGAAGACCCCAACATTTTCGAAATGCACCGCACCAAACCCAACGAAAACTGCTCGATCGGTCGAAACATCCAAGAAATCCTGCTGCAATCGACCACCAAAGCCCAACAGGTCCTTGAAGATGAGTTGGCTAAAACGACGATCGCCCAGGTCTCCAAGGAAATTCAGAAATTATCAAAACAGCAAAATTAGTCGATCGCCCCCCCACAGGAACTCCCCGCCCCCGCCGTACAGCCAAAACAATGCCGTCCGGTGGCGATCGTCCTCCCTTGCAATCGCTCCAAATCAAACTCCCTCAAATGCATCTTTCCTTCGATCGGCATCTCCAGCATCTGATTAAAATCACAGTCATAAATCCAACCATCCCAGGAAATCGACAGGGTATTACGACACATCAATCCTGAAATCGTCGCCGGATTAAAGGCATTCACCAATCGTGCCATATATTCCTCCAAATTCCCCGAAGCCTCCAGCCATTCTAAATAGCGAGAGATCGGCATATTATTTAGCGTAATTAGGCGATCGAACGTCACCCCCTGATGTTTTGCCAGACCCACTTTCCACTCGGATTCAATCTTCGCCTGCCCCGCCGACAGAAAGGCCCCCACAGGATTACTCATCAGTGTCAAACGCCGTTTGGGATCGCCCTGGCCGTAACCTGCGGCGTTTAATCTTCTCATCGCTTCGATCGACTTCTCAAACGTCCCATCGCCCCTTTGAATATCTGTGTTCCGCTGACGATAATGGGGCAGGGAACAGACAATCTCTACGCCTCGCTCCGCTAGCCATTCTGGTAAGTCTGTTTTTCCCGGCAATAGCAAAACCGTGAGATTACAGCGATCGATTACCTGCTTTTCCCGTTTTACACATTCCTCGACTAGGTACCGAAACTGCGGATTCATCTCCGGTGCACCGCCCGTGAGATCCACAGTATGGGCATGGGTTTGGTCCAGGGCAGCTAGGGCCAGATCCACCGTGGCGCGATCCATGTTTTCCTGGGTGCGATCGGGACCCGCATCCACATGGCAATGGCGACAGGTCATATTGCAGAGCTTGCCGAGGTTAATTTGGAAAATCTCGATTTGACCCGGTGTCAGGGAATCCCAACCGGAGCGCGCGATCGCCCGAGCGAAATCACCACCCTCCGGCAATGTTGACAAATCTACACGATTCAGATGAACCTGCTGCACTGCCCCTGTTGCCAGCGGATCTTGACGACGGTGAAGGGTTGGAGAAGTCATAAAGATTTATGAACCAGTATTCAGAGTCTATCTAGGGTAACACTGCGTGATCTTTCGTAGTAAACCAGAGGGCTTATTTTTTTCTGATCGAAGAGTCAGTAAATATTGCGAGGTAACCCCAAGGTGCGATCGGACAAACTACGGATGCATGGGGTGTTTTGGTTTGAACGTATCTCAATCTTGGTTCGGTTTACGCGCACGTCATCTGACTCCCCCTTTGATTTTATGCTGTCTGCATTCTCCGCTTCCCAATCTCCCGCACGTCTGGCTAAGCAAACGATCGCGCCCGTCGCTACCGCCCGTTTGCTGCTGTTTGAACTGTCTGTGGGTGGCCACTACCCTAGCTACATCCAACATCTGATCACCTACTGGCAAGAGCAAAACCTGCCCGGCATTCTGGACATCCTCGTCACCCCAGCCTTCCTGATTCAGCACCAGGATGTCGTGCAGTCTGTGAAGGCCCGATCCTCCAGGAGCCAGGTCCTGTTCCACACAATTACTCTGGCCGAAGCAAAACAGCTTGCCGATCGCAACTCGGCCCTAGGACGCCTTAGACGCAACTTCCAGGAATGGAGTCTGCTGCAAAAATACACGCAGCAGCTTGGCTCCCGGCATGCCTTCATTCCCTACCTGGACACCCGCTTCCTGCCGATTGCCTTCGGTCAAAAGCTCCCCTGTACCTTCTCCGGTATCTACTTCCGCCCCACCTGGCACTACAACAAGCTCCAGGGCCTCAAGTCCAACTGGAAAACCCGTCTGTCCAAATTCATACTTCACCGCATCCTGAATCAAACCCAACTGACCCAGCTCTTCTGCCTCGACCCCTTTGCCGTCGATAGCCTCCGCCGCCAAAAGCAAGGCCGCAAGACGGCACCCATCGCTGATCCCGTCCAAACCTTTCCCAAGGATGACCTGCGCACCCAGGCCCTCAAACGGCAATTGGGTATCGATCGCGATCGCCAGGTCTTCCTACTCTTCGGCGCGATCAATCACCGCAAGGGGATTCACCAATTGCTCGACTCCCTAGAGCTGCTGACGCCGAAAGAAATGGCCAAGACCTGTATCCTGATCGTCGGCACCCTGGCCGATGCTCCAGATGCGGCCCAAATTCGCCATCGGATTAACGCCCTGAGCCATTATTGCCCGGTGCAGGTTATCCATGTTGAGGACTATGTGCCTGAATCGGACATTCCCCACTATTTCCAACTCAGCGACGTGGTGTTGGCCATTTACCAGAGGCATGTCGGCATGAGTGGCATTTTGGTCCGGGCGGCGCTTGCCCAGAAACCTGTACTGTCCTCTGACTACGGTCTGATGGGTGCGGTTACAACACGTCACCAGCTTGGCAAAACCATCGATTCGACGAAGCCGAGTGAAATTGCCCATGGCATCGGTGAGCTGCTGGTGACATCCCTGAAGACGGTGGGCGATCGCAAACTCATGCAAAAGTTTGGCGAACAGAATTCACCGGAGCGGTTTGCGCAGACGGTGTTTCGATCGATTTGGCAGGTTTCCTAGCGATCGCAAAATCGCATCTCCGCCAAGCTATCGGTCTGTTGTTTTGCTAGTGCCATCTTGGGGCTCTGGGGACATGACGGTATAGCCATCGCGGCCCTCTGTTTTGGTGCGATAGAGGGCTTGGTCGGCATATTCAAGGAGCTGCTTGGGCTGGGTCATTTTTCGATCGAGTTGGCTGCTGCTAATGCCCAAGCTCATGGTGACATAGGCCTGGGTGGGGGATGCTTCATGGGCAATTTGTAGGGCTTGGAGGTTGTTTTTGATGGTGTTGGCTACTAAGATTGCGCCTTCGATCGATGTGTTGGGCAGGATGATGGCAAATTCTTCACCTCCGTAGCGGGCCACTAAATCAACGGAGCGTTTGACGGATTGGCTGAGGACGCGGGCAATGGTTTTGAGACATTCGTCGCCCGCTTGGTGACCATAGCGATCATTGAATAACTTGAAGTGATCCACATCGCAGAGAATGATGGCAAGGGATGTCTGATCGCGATTGGCCCGCCAATATTCCTGGTTGAGATATTCGTCAAAGCGACGACGGTTGGCGATTTGGGTCAGGCCATCGAGGAGGGCTAGCCGTTGGAGTTCTTGGTTGGCGGTGCGGAGCTCATAGGTGCGCTCGGCAACTTTGCGTTCAAGATCGAGGGAATGGCGTTGCAATTGTTCGTATAATTGGGCATTTTGAATCGAAATGGCTGCCTGGGAGCAAAGTAAGGTTAGCACTTCGATGCGATCGGCAGTAAAGGCGGCAGGGGTGAGGTTATTTTCGAGGTAGAGAACGCCTATCAATTTGGTTTGGTTGATTAAGGGGGTGCAGAGAATCGATTGGGTTTGCCGTTGGCGAATGTAGGGGTCGTTGGTGAAGTCGCCAGCTAAACAGGCATGGTGGAGGACGACGCTGTCTTGCATCCGCATCACATAGTTCAACAGTTGCATGGGCAGCCGATCGCCTTCTAAGGTGTGTGGCTCGCTGGTGAACACTTCAACGGTGCCACTGGCATGGCCTTGGGCATAGACTGACGTAGCGCCTTGATCGGTTAAAACCAGCAGCCCGGTTTCGGCTCCGGCATTTTCTAGGACGATCGTCATCAAGCGTGATAGGAGGCTCTTGAGTTCGATTTCGCTGGATAGGGCTTGGGAGGCTTTGAGGATGCTGGCTAAATCGAGGGACTGGCCAGAAGTGGGTTGGATCTGCCGATCGGCTATGAACGGTGCCGAGAAGCTTTCGGTATATTTGCGTTCGAGTTGTTGGCGTTTTGCCTTGGCTTGCCAGCGATCGGTGATGGAGAAGGCTTGCTGGATGTAGTAATTAGCCTGGTCGGGAAATTGCTGCTCGCGATAAAACTGGGCGAATTGTTCGCAGGCGATCGCTTCTTCTGGGAGAAAACCCTGTTCTCTTGCCCCTTGAATGGCCTTTTCATAGTAGCGCATGGCTTCCCAGGTATGGCCCAACACCCGCAGCCGTTCGGCCTCTATCAGGTCAGCTTTGTGGGCGTAGTTCATGGGGGCAAATTTGGCCCAGGATTGGAATTGTGCTTGATAGGTTTGCACTTTGACTAAGGTGTCGGATTGCTGGGCGGCTGATTGGTGGGGATAGAGGGCCAGTAGGGTTAATGCCGCATAGAAATGATAGAGCGGAATCATGATTGTTCCAGTTAGGGAAGGCAATAGGGGAGCCGCCGTTTTGATCCAGGTTGCGGCTTGCTCGTATTCCCCAAACCAGTAGCAGAGCATGAGTTTGTTGATGTAGATATGCTCGATCATGCTGAAGTCATTGCTTTGCTGCAATCGATCGAGGGCTGCTGCTTCTTGGCAAATTTCCCCGGTGATTTCCCAGGGGGATTGCTGATCGGGGTCAGCCAGATTCACAATGATTTGTTGGTAGATCTGGGTGCAGAGGAGGGGGCTGGATTGGTGGAGTTGGCTAATGCTTTTAACGGATTGGCTGGCTGTTTCTTTAAGGGGAATTAGGGGGAGACCCATGAGCAAGGAGTGGGAGCAATGTAATTCTAAGCAAAAGGCGGCACCTTGGAAATTCCCTGCTTCAACGCCGTTTTGGTAGCCTTCTAAGAACAGTGGCAAAGTATGTTTGATATGTTCGCGCCAATGGCTGGTGGCTCCAGCGAGGGTTAGAAAGGTTGAGGTTTTAATAGCTGGGCGATCGGATCGTTCCACCAATTGTTTGGCTAGCTGACCAAATTCATAGCCAGTTTCAATGTCGCCAATGATGCCGCAAAGAAGGACGCCTAAGAAGGCATAGGCGGGGGCTGATAGGGTATCGTTGCCATGGGCGAGGGAAAGCTGGACTTCCTTGAAAATTACCAGTGGAAATAAGCTCGGCTGGGAGATATAGAGTGCGGTGTGAATTTGATCTAGGAGCCGCAGGGTGGCGATCGCCTGCTCGGAGGCCATGGGAGGCAGATCGAGTAGGGTCAGGGGGGAGCGACCCTGGAGTGCGATGAGGGTTTTCTCTAGTTCAGCTTGAAAGTCTGTCGGTTGGGGATCTGTGGGAAAGTGAATGTCCAATTGCTGGAGGAAGGTCAGTGCGATCGAGATGGCTTGGGTGAAGTTTAGTTGGGCGATGCAGGCTTGCATGTTCATTTCGGTCACCGGGATTTGATCTTGCCAACGCTGGGTATGTTGTAAAATCTGCTGACTCAATTGTGCCTGGATCGCAAATTCTCCGGTGAGGCAGGCTGCGGTATTGGCACCATTATGCAAGGCTAGGATGAGATTATATTGCGTTTCCCAAGCGGTGGGATCACAGAGCTGGATGCCCTGGTCAAAGTAGCTACAGGCAATCGGATGGGCTGCACTGTCGATCGCCTTGCGCCCCGCTTCAAGGTTTAACTGCGCCAGTTCATACTTGGCGGGGGTGGTGGTGAAAAACTGAATGCCTTGATTGAAGTGGTTGACAAATTTCTAGGATCTGGGTGTCGCGTTTTTCCGCTGCATTGTTGAGGAATAGTTGACCGATTTTGTAGTGCAAGGCGGCGCGATTGCCTAAGGCAATTTCTGAGTAGGCGCTTCCTGGACGCGATCGTGATGGAATTGGAAGCGGGCGGACTGGGCCATGCTGAGTAGGAAGGTGCGCTGCTGTTCAGCCAGCTCTGGATCGTCGCTTTGACCCCATTGAGCATACAACGAGGAATTGAGATAGAGCCGATATTGTTCGTTTAAAGGGATAATCAGCCCGGCGGCGATCGCGGACCAGAGTGCTTCGAGGGTCTGATCTGGGGTGTGTTCGTAGACTGTGGCTAAGTCGGCGAGGTTGAAGGGGTTCCCTAGGCAGGCAGCGAGTTGCAGGACGGTGAGGGTGTTGGGTTGGAGCTGTTGGATGCGCTCTACCATTAGGGCCACCACGTTTTGGGTGGTTTTTTGCGTTAGGATTCCTGCCATGTCCCATTCCCATTGGGCGGGTTTCATGGGGGAAAGATCGGTCTGGGGATGGGGTTGCCGATAGACTAGGAGTTTATCGCTCTGATCACCAAAACCACAGGACTTATGATGACCTCCGGTCGGTCTTTGACCATCGCGCAAATTCAACATCTTGTAGTTTGGGGTTGCGATGCGAGCTAGGGCTCAGGCTAACGCCAACGTTGCCCTCAGTGCTGCAATTGTGTTGGATTTGTGGATGGTAAGGCTTTAGCTTTGTTTGTGTGCAGGGGCTAATAGCACCTTGCGCAGTTTCACACAAATTCTTTGACTTGCCCACTCCAGCGTGTTGCTAGACCAGGCTTCCGCGACAAATTCACAACTTCCCTACCGCCTTCGGCCTGCTGTTTTTGTAAATCAGCAAAGATTGCTTTCAAGTCATGATTAAGTGAACTAGAGTACTCTTCACGAACTCTGTGAATTCCTTCTACAATTTCGTCCTGAAACATAATCAATCTCCAAGAAGTTCGTAGGGTGTACAAAGAATCGGCAGCTCGTATCCAAGGTCAAGACTAATTTCTGCTAATTTGCGTTGAATTCGAGGATTGGCAATATGTTTGCAATTCCATGTCAGTAAGTAATCCATCCCATGCACAGTCGAGGCTGCAATATGAACAGAATCAACATCAGCTTTTGCGGGAAGGTTACTCCGCGCCATAAACTGTTCTGCTAAATCAAACACCGCCTGGTTCAGATCCAGTAGAGGAAAGCCTTGAAGGATCTCTAGTCGTTGGGTGGCTATTTCGCTATCTCCTTGGGCTACCTCCTGCAAAACAGCTTGGGATGTGTAAAGATCGAACTCGCTCCGGCGCTTGTCCCACCACTCTCGCGTCACTTCAGCATTTGCGACCAGTATGAGGTTTCTGCTCGGTCGAGCAGTTAAATACCCTAGGATGCTGGTCTCGATGTATACAGATTCGCTCATACAAGGCAGGATGATTGGCTACTATCCACTATAGCTCAGGTCTGCTAGATCAGCATTGCTGAGATGGGTCAGAACGTATGAATGAGGGTGAGAAGCTCCAGATGTGGCCAGTTCAAGGAAAGAGAACTACCGTTGATACGCTGTTTGGTGACCGATACTTAGGTGGGGGGCATTAGAAGCACGGTTTGTTTGTTTACAGGTTTTGAACGCTCAAATCATGTCTGTTTAAATCCAAGACGATCGGGGGCCTTTCCCCCGCGCCCCCGCTTCTGAGGGGACGTTACCGCCGTCCCCCCAGACCCCCCTCACGAAAGTGTGATCTGT
>JAAUSA010000028.1 GCA_012031975.1 Alkalinema sp. RU_4_3
AAGTCTTCAATGAACGGCAAGGGTTTGTTCAGCCACATCTCATCACACCGAGGTATCAATTGCCTACCAACATAACGTGAGACATGATTCTCTGCCAGGTCGGCTGAAGCTTTGAGCGCTATGATTCGCTGCTGGAAGGTATCTTGGCTTAAGATAGCAATCTACTACTATCGTACAAATGCACTGCTTTATGGGTTGTTGAAAAACTTGAACATCGAGTAAAAGTTGACCTAAGTCCAAATTCGATATATTAATCAAACGTTTTGAAAGAGGTGGAATTGGAAGATTTGGTTTTGGAGATGTATTACTAGGCATGGTTTTGTTACTCTTTAATGAATTGAATCCAGTAAAACCTTTTGCAATTGCAGTATTTAGGTTGGTTAGAGATGAGAAAAGTCGATGGGTTAGGTGAACCTGTGCGATCAGATGTCTGGTTGCTAGCTATGGCGCAGGGGGGGTGATGATGTATAGGCTAAACGACTTACTCCTATCAAGGCAGCCATATGTACTATCCTTGATTTATCAGGATTTGAGCGATCTCCAATTTTAGGTGATGACTCGTAATCAACAATTGCTGTTTTTTGCTGAAGTATAATAATTTTCCCGAGAGCTGAAACGCTTATTCTACGGTCAAATTATTAGTGCAAATGGTTGTCTTGACAGGGGTAGCTAAACGGCTCTAGATATATGGATTTTGATAAAGACAGCCCCTTAAAGTCGAACAATCATTTGGAACATCCATTGATATGGTGTCTTGGATAATCTGTGCGATTGGAGCCACTTTCTGATTGTCGGGATAATTTTGCCAAGTCACCACATAAGAAACATCATTACTATTCTTAATAATGAATGCTTCCGATCTCACCCCCCCACCCTTTTTGAGGGGGCCGTGTCCTACTTTACTATGCGTAATCGTATATACCTGTAAAGGTGGTTCTAATCCAGTCCAAGTAGCTCTTCCTCGCATTCGCCATAGCATTTCTTTGCTACTATTTTTTTGTCCCGGATCATCAAAAAGTTTCTCATCCCAGAGCAATGTAAACAGCTCTGCCATCTGAAATGTTGTTGTAGCTTGAGCAACTTTTTGATCATTAACAGAATCAAGTAGTATATAAGGCCAATGCCGCTTATAGTCACCTGCTAACCAGATCCCACTCCCGATAGTCTGATCAAAGAACCCTCCTGATTCAAGTGCTCCAATGATGTAGCCATACCCCAAACCATGAATACTTTCGTAGGCGTGATCATTTGTTAAAGGTTGCTGAGCAATGTTGGTGAGGTGACTGTCATACTCTATAGTAAACTTCACAAGACCTTCATTGGGAAAATATTCAAAGATTTTCTTGTAATCCGGCTTCAGACTGCGATGATTTTTAGGAACTCGACTTCTATCGACCTTACTTCCCAATGCCATTAAAATGGCTTCAATTTTCTGATGGATCTGCGGCGTAATTTCCTGCTCTAAAGCACTAAAAAATGCTTGATTCGTTGTTGGCTTTAACGTTTGAACGAGTCGATTAGCAGCAGATCGGAGTTCATGCGCAGCATATATTGCTGCAAGCTTTATGAGGCTTGCAGAGTAATGTACTTCATGCTCTAAATGTCCCGCTCTTTGATGACATTTCTTTTTGTCTTTACTCAATTGAATAATGGTGAAAGCTACTTTGTCTTGCAACTCAATCGGCATATATTTCTTGATCGCCGTATTAAGTTTATTTTGTAATTCTTTATTTCTGCAAGTTCTTCCTAAAGGTACATTGGGGAATGCATTTTCTTGAGATAGTGCATTGATTTCATGATGGAAGTTTTTGGACGGATAATGAGGGGGCGTATAGCGTTCTGGAAATGCCTTGACTGAACTGCGAGTGCGAGAACTTTTTGTGCAGTATCGCCCAGGCACAATAGATCTAAGCACGATGCAGGAAGATTTTTGATTGTTCGTTAGGAGTTGGCTGTTCAACTTTACTTCTACGCATCGACAAGGCTGAACTCCCTTCTTCTTCCATTGTAGGTAGGTTCGCCAAGTTTTTTTTAGGGCTGATTCGAGACGAGCAGGATTAGACCGAATTGAGTCTCGAAATACAATAATCGGCACACCGTGCATTGGATTCTTTGGCTCAAGAAAAAGAACCGCATCTTCTTCCTGTGGAATGATTAACCACCACGAAGAATTTATCTCCCTAGCTCGTAGTGCAGGAACTCTTTGATCTTCTTTGTAAATACCGCCTAGTTTGCCAGACTTGACTGCGGCTACCATGCCAGACGCATCAGCACTCATTACCGGATCCTTAGACATGCGTAGGAGCGCTCGTTGCGCAAAGATATCAATGCGATCGCTCCGTACATCATCATAAGTTAATACTCGTTCTGGAGTTGATATTCTGAGGGAAGAGCTTGAAGAAATGCCCACATTTGCTAAGCGAGATGGTAGACGTACTCCCTTGAGAGCAGGTTGATCCTGTCGGTTGGTGTTAGAGGCTACGACAACTGACTTGGATGAAAGAATTGTTCCCCACTCATTATCACTTGCGACCAAGTGATCTATAGAGGCACTGGGCACTAAAGGGGCTTCAAATAACTGCTGGTTGTGTGTATCCATGATTCACCTATTATCAAGAAGCAATACATTACTTGAAGTTGTTCAACAGGCTGCTGTGAGAACAGGCTTTCCGAACTCCAAACGAATTTCCTGAATCAGCAGTTGCTGATTCAAATTCCGACGAAAAACAAAAGTAAACGGCGCACTCATAGTTGCTGGCTCACAGAACATATCTGAATTTGAATTTCCTAACAAGAGCCACCACGACGTGTTCATTCGTCTAGCTAATAGTGCCGGCACCTTTTGATCTTGCTGATATAGCCCTGTAACATTGCCAGATTTCACGGAACTGACTGTTCTGAGAGCGATCGCACGATCTATTGGATTACTATTCAGCATAGTCATGAGTGCACGCTGTGCACTCACATCAATACGTGGATCAATGACACTACGTGAATCTATTCCAAAAGTTGGTAGAACTTCAAATTCGGAGTTAATTGATGAATTTGGAAGTGCTTGATAGGGTGCTTCAAATAGCCATTGATTTTGATTTTTCATTTTTTGAACCTACAGTTTAAACAATAGAGACATTGAGCTAGGAACTTGAGACGCTGAAGTTAAACCGTTAAGAATTAAAATCTCGCTTCATAGTTCTGAGCACACTCCAAATTTTGTCCAGCTACCCCATAATTATTGGCGCTGGCATTACCCCATTCGATCGCCCCACCACAGCATCCCGTCTCATCCCACTCGGCGGCGGTCCCTGCATATACACCTGACGCGGTGGCGGAGTCGGACGATTCATCTGCATCCCCTCCGTACTCGATAGCCATTCCTCCGAGTATTCCGCAATCCGATAGAGCAATGTTTCAAAATCCGTCCGGCTCTTTTGCAGCACATAGGGTTCCGCCAACCAGCGCAGAATCTCCCGCCCACTCACCGCCATCCGATTCATCGTACTGGCATGAACCGACTCATGGAAATATTGCCACAGCACCAGTTCAATCATTTCCCAAGCATTATCCGCCCCAAATTGTGCCTTCAGATCCGGCGCATCCAACACCTTAAAGCATTCTGCCAAGGCTTGACTCGTTTCCACCCGTAGCACATTCACATAGCCATAGGAAGCATTTTTCACGTTATTCCGTAGATCGAGTCCTGCCCGTCGCACGATCGCCATCGATCCAAACGTGGGATCATTCGATCGTTCCCGCACCACTTCACTCACCCGCTTATCCCGCCAGTATTTCGCCACTTCGCCAATAAAATGAGTGAACAATCCATGGAACTGTGGATTCGGTCGCGCCCCAGAACCAGGATCAACAGCGGTGTACCCAAAGACACGACGATAAGCCTGCATTCGATCGCGCTGGTGATAGCGCAAAATATTATGCTTATCGAAACGATACAGTCCATAGGCTCCTTCACCACTCGAAATCCGCAATGTACCTGCGCGGAAAAGCTCTTGCAGCTTGTTCATAACGCGGAACACACCGAGGCGTTCATGGACATAGAGATAGTAAAGATCGGCAGTAGCTAGGAGGCGATCGCTCGTTACCGAGTCGTCATAATCGATCACCCCACCGGAGACTTGGGCATCCCCTAAATCTTTAGAGGAATCTTTCCCCAATCCAATCAAATCAGCCAGTCCGCCATCGGTAGGTAATCCTTTGCCATTTTGGGACTCATCAAATTTGCGCAGTTGGTCATCCACCATGCGATTGAGAATTTCTGCCATTTGGGGATTGGCAGCTAGTTCGGGACCGAGTTGTTGAATGGTGTTTTGGAGAAGAGCCGCAACGCGATCGTTGCGCTGATCATATTCTTTAGTCTTTAGCATGAGGTTTGTTCCTGAAAAATGATGTTACCAAGCAATCACAGCAAACTGAAGTGACTTTGAGCCGCAAAGCTGATACCTTAAACACCCAAGTCAGCTAAAGTGTTCAGTTGAAATAAGAGTTCTTTGAGTGGCTGTTCAACGCGATCGAAGGATAAGACTCGACCCAGCAAACGCTCTTGTGCATTGCGACGCTCAGTGCGCTCATCGTCAGAAATAGGATCCACTCCAGGAGGGCTGGTTGCTGCTGGAGGTTTGAGATAGTCTAAGACAAAGCCAATAATCCAGAAGAGAGTATCCGCCTGATCGGTAACAAAATCAAGACCAAATCGACCAGATGAACTTAAGAGTGAAGGAGCTTCCTCCTCAACGAATCGATCGATCCAATCATTAAAATCATTCATTGTAATTTCTGCAAGATTAACTGTAAGAGGATTATCTTCCGGTGAGTTAATACTCAGCGTAAAGCCTGATCCCAAAGCAGTAAATAATGCTGAAGCTGATCGGCGCTCACTGACGGTAAAGCCCACAGCATCCATCGCATTCATAAAACTCCGATTACTATCCGCAATCACGGTGAGCATAATATTCACCCGTGAAATCTTGTCACTGTATAAACTTTGAATGTCTTGTGAACGAGTATTTTTCACATATTCCTGAAAAGCACTTCGTAATGTAGCTGCATAACTTTTTAATAATTCATAAGCTGCAATTTGTGTCTCATCTTGAATTGTGACAGCAATTGCATCACCTGTTGAAATGCCGCTGGTGTTTCTTCCCACCTGACGAGTCAATCGAATTCGTTTTCCCAGTTCTTCAATTGACTTCTTCAATGTCATGAATGAGGTATTCACCCGTTCAATTCGAGGACCGTCAAGTCGTCCAAACTCCTCAACCAAGATGCTCACCTGAACCTTGATTAAACTCCGAAGTGCTTCTACCGCATCAATATCGGCGGTTGGATCAAAAGGTTCTAAACTTGCTAGTACTTTTAAGGCATCAGCCGCAATAATACTACTTTGGCGATAAAGATTTGCCTGTTGAACAGGAAGCTGCCCCCCACCAACTGCACCATTGCCACCATATAAATGACTCTCAAGCGCGACCGCACTTCGAGACGGAGCCGTCAACACAGTACCATTCTGCGCGGTAGGAAATGCATCATTCAATGCCTTGATGAATCCATCAATTCCCTGTCCCGGTGTTCTGCCGAGAACTTGAGAGATCGCTCGTTCCACTTGACGTGTGAGCAAACTTGCGTTTCCGGTTGCACTGCTCGTAATACTGCCATTTTCAAACGCGGTCGATTCAGTAGCCGCCGATCGGTTTAGCGTTTCAGAGATCTGAGCTAGTTGCTCAGCAATAGGGTTTTGGGCAACACCTTCTTTGATAACCAGCTTATTAATGAGTGATTTACGGAGTTGCTTTAATTGGGAAGGATTAGTAATCCAATCTGGCTGGGGCTGAGTGCTTAGAGGAAGTGGGAAAGTCATAGGTTACGTTTCTCATCTCAATAAAGTGAACAAAAAGAGAAATTCTCTGCAAGGTAAGATTAACGATTACGATCAATTCTGTGAGGAATCGAATATCTGGATATAGGTTATCGCCGTCCAAGAATGCGGTAAAAGTTGTCCGTAATGATTTGTGGTTTTGCTAGCTGGTTATCGATCGCAAACCGTGCCGCACTGATCATCAGTCGAACCGGAATCGTACCCGGATCTTTGCCTGCCGCTAACCGTCGTCCCGCCTCTTGAATCAACTCCTGCTGCGTTGGCCCAAAATCGACAATCTGAGCCATCGACTTATCACCCAGTTGCTTATAAGGCTGGAACACCATCGTATCCACCACCAACTCAGCCGCCGCCGAGGCAGTCTTCATAAATTGAGGCGGAATATCGATCGATGAAACATGCGGATACAACCGTTGCCAAACCCGCGTCAGATCATCCGCCATCGGCTTAAAACCTAACCGCCGTAACAGAATCAAATTAATCAAGACCCGTAAATAGGGCGTGGGATGAGCCGATGTCGGACTAAACTGCAAAGTTGCCTTGCGTCCCCGTCCCACCACATCCATCAGAGACTCCACCGCCGCTGGCCCCCCCAACACCAGCGCAAACATATCCGCCATCATCTCCTTATGCCAATGCGCCCAGGTCTTAGCAATATCCGGCGGGATTTTCCCTTCCGTTGTCAGTCGCTGGAAAATCCGTACAGGCATTACCTCCCATAAGCCCAAATCCGCTTGGAGATTATGCGAAACCTCATGCAACACACTTGACAAAGCCCACACATTATCCAAACGATGCTGCGGAATCACAATCAGCGGAAACAGATTGGGATTATGCTGGAGCCGCTGCATCGGCACACTACGACGAATCGTATAAGGACTAAATCCACTATCAGCATAGCTAAAGGGCAACAAATTCGGCATCGGGCGAGCAATCCCCAAACCCACATAAACCTTCTCGTAGCACCCCACCGCAATCCGATCGATCGCCCGCAACTTCTCCCCAAAGCTGGATAACCGCTGGACAAACATATCAAAGTAGAAATCCCAAATCCCTTCCAAATAAAGCACTTGGTCGCCTACCTTTTGTTTGCGCTCCAGGAGCAATTGGAGACGATCGCCATTGGGATCTCGGCGAGCTGCTTGAGCCGCCTCATCCACCCAACGGGCTTTCTCCATCAACTTATGGCGATACTTTCCAATCAATTGATTTACCGCCTCAATATGCCCCTCACTGGGAGCCGTGATCCCCGTACCAAACTCATCGAGACCAAATGGGCGTAACGCCTTGACTTGGCGACACAGATTAATCGACTGGATATGCAGCCAATTATCCATGAGGCGTTGTTCCGTCGGTGTCGTCGCGCCACGTCGAGGGGTTACCTTACTGGGGAACCGTTGAACCGATGATTGTACGATCGGCTTTGCCTGTGGGGGCGCAATGGGGGAAGCAATAGCCATAGATCCTCGCGTTACATACGGGTTGAACTAATTTCTGACGATACGATCGCAGGCTATCGTCCAGCCGCCGCACATTTCGGACAGGGAGCCGCTCCCGTCGATGGCATATTCATCCGACGAGGATTCGGTGGGGCAGTTCTTTGCCGAATTACCGCATTCCGTACAACTGCTTTTTGCACGGCTTGCGGATTGCTGAGTACCCGATTAGTCGCCGTTGCCATGGCCTTCACCGCCGTTGCACTATTAATCGGCTGTCCTTGGCGTGCAGCGGCTTTGAGTGATGCGATCGTTCGCCGTTGAATGGTTGGGATTGTTCGTAGGAGCTGTTTTCCGACTGGCCCTTGTTGGCTTAACACTTTGGCCAATCTGCCTGTTGCTTGTGTCATCGTCGGCATTACCGATCGCAACGCCCGCTTGCCACCCATAATCGTGATTGTGATTGGCAAAGTTGCGGCGATCGCGGCTTCTGCTTCCGCTTCATTACTGGACTCGGCTGCTTGTGCTGCGAGAAACTCAGTCAACGCGGCTTCATAGGCTACCTCAGCATTGGCAACTTCAGCCTCGGCTTCATTCGTCCCAAACAAATTTGCTTCCATCTGCGCTACTTCCATCTCAGCCTCTTGTAAGAGAGCACCTGTCAACTTTCCTGCCCACGGTGATGCGACAGCGCCAACGCCTGGAATCATCCCCACCAAACTCCTCGCCACATTCGGTGCTAGCTTTCTTGCTAAAGGAACCGCCACTTTAGTCAAAGAACCCAACCCTTTACGCATCCGTTTAAAGAAAAACTCACCTTCAGGATTTACCTCAGGATTGCTATAGGGATTCGCTTCCCAGGAATTTTCAAACTCGGGGTTGCCGTAAGGATTCGTTTCCCATTCATTCTGCATTTCAAATTCTGGATTAGTCTCCCATTCATTGTTGGCTTCCCAGGAACTTTCAAATTCCGGATTGCTGTAAGAATTGGCGCTATGAGGAGCAGATGCTTCAAACATGGTTTCATACTGCATTGCCATAATTTATTACTCTCCTTCGAGTTTAATCAACGTACTGCCAAACCTTATCCTATACCGATCGAGTTGTTCGTTTTTGGATTAAGGCATTGCGAATAATGCCACTCGTAACTAATTTCGGATTACTCAATACCTGCTTAGTATGAGTTGCGAATATCTGTCGTGCAACACCAGCATCAACTTTTCGACCCGATCGATATGCCGCCCTTAGGCTGGCGATCGTCCGTCTTAAAACTGTTGGGATCAGGCGCATTAACCGCTGTCCTGCTGCACCTCGTTGATGCAGTAAACGAACTAATTGGGCATTAGCTTGCACCAGAGTTGGCATCACCGATCGTAAAGCCCGACTTCCACCCATACTGCTGACCATGCTAGGCAATGCTGCACCCAGAAATGCCTCCGCTTCCGATTCGCTATTGCTATGACTGGCTTCCGCTGCTAACACTTCTGCCAATGCTGATTCATAAGCCATTTCACTATTACTCACTTCAGCTTCCAATTCTTGATTGCCAAAAGCCTCTGCTTCCATAGAAGTGGCGATCGCTTCGCCCTCCCTCAACCAAGAATTAATCAAATTTTGTGCCACAGGACTACGAATCGAGCCAGCCAACATTTTGGCAGCAATCGGAGCCATTTGTTGCGCGGTAGGAACAGTTCCTCTGGCCGTTTTTTGTAGACTACTGAGTATGCTTGGCCAGGAATACTCATTTTCCGCTTCCCATTCCCCCTCACGGAAGGATGAAGCATGATGGGAGGCTTCTTGTACCTCCCACTCCTGTTCGGCTTCAGCCATACGATAACCATTGAAAGTGGGGTTCATTCAGAATCCTCCCAAGTAAATCTGTCGAATTGACTCAATCAACCCCTGCGACGACAACACCTGCATTTGCTGACAATGTAAATCACGCCAATAGACGATCGCTTCATTCCCAGCCGTCGTCAACAACACAATTTTCAACCGAGGATAATCCCCCAAAAGCTGAAAACAGAACTCCGGCAACTGATACACATCATCCGTCCCAAAAAGTAGAACATCCGTCTGATGCATCATGGCCACAACCCCATCCCACTCCCTGATTGAACCGAGCCAATCAATATCCACCTGTTGCTGCAACATCAGGTGAACCCAATCTGCAACCATATTCGGAAGATTAAAAGTGAGAACACGAATGTTTGCCATGGCTGTATTTCGTATTCGGAATTGACTCTATCTTGGCAGTTCATCCACCCTAAAAACAACTAATCGAAGACCAGTTTTTCCCAAACCTATCGATCCATCTTCGATAGATCTTGGCGATCGATCGAGGATCGATCCCCCCTAAACCAATCATTATCCCGCGCCAACTGCATCGCCTGCCACCGCGACTGCACATTCAACTTCCCCAGCAAATTATGCACATGATATTTCACCGTCCCTAACGAAATTGACAGCTCCGCCGCAATCTCCCCATCTCCCTGATTTTGTTGAATTCCATACAGCACATCCCACTCCCGATTCGTCAGAGAAGCCGGACGCAGTAGCTTTGTCCGTTGTGGCACTAACTGCTCCACCAATCGATCGAAAACCGCTATCGGACATTGAAACAAACCCCGTTCAACCAACCGCATCATCTCCGCAATCTGTGCCATAGCTGCCCCCTGCAAAACATAAGCATGAGCCCCCGCCGCAATACAATCCACAATCACCTCCGGATCATCCGGCAACTCGATCGCCATCAAATAACTCTCTGGATATTGCATCCGCCAATCCCGCATCGCCCCCATCAAAACATCGCGCCCAACCCCGTAATCCCACAAAACCCACCCACGTATCAATCCGGTTTCCTGCAGCTCCACCCGAATCAAATTCAAAACCGATTCACGCAAAGATGGCTCGGACTAATGCACTAATGGGAGCTTCCGGCTGAATCCATTGCTTTTGAATCAACTGTCTTTGGGTCAACTGATCTAAAATGGGTGATTCCATAGATTGAAAGCGATCGACATCCGGCCGAGATGAGAAGCAAACCATATCAATACGTTCTCCTGAAAGCAGAAGGGGGCAATACGTAGCTTTTTTATCCGTGAAATTACTGTAGCAAACCGAAAAAAAACTGTCGCCCATAATCTTGTGATTTAGAGCAAAATCTTGCGATGCACCCAAATTCTTTCTATAGCTTCCGAAACTGGTTCGGATTCAGCCCCGTCAGTTGCCGGAAGCACTTCGCCAAATGACTCGAACTCGCAAAGCCGCACTCTAACGCAATCATCGTCACTGTTCGATCGGACTGTTTGAGCAAAATCTTGGCTCGCTCCACCCGTTGTCGAATCAGATACTGATGGGGAGACAGTCCTGTCGATCGCTTAAACAGATGACAGAAATAATATTGACTCATCCCCAATTCCTGGGCGATCGCACCCAAGGATAAATCCTCACCCAAATTCGCTTGCATATAATCGATCGCTTGTTGTAATTTTTGTTTTGACAACCCATCCTTATACTCCCGCAACACATGATCACGCGTCGTGTAATAGCGCAGCAAATGCGCCGCCATTGCCGTTGCCATCGCATCCGCATAAAACCGATTACCATTCGATCCATCCACCAAACTGGAACGCAGCGCCAGCGCAATCTGATGCATCAGTAAATCGGGCGTTTTCGGAGTCAGCATCAGCTCCACCCGATCGGGATTGACTGACTCATGGGCAACCTGCGCCAAAAATGTCGGTTCCAGATAGCAATGAATCAATTCCATTCTTTGATTGGGTGCAGTCGAATGGAGTCCATAGGGTAAATCAGCAGGCAGAACCTCAATACAGCCCCCCGCAAAATCTTTTTCCCGGTAAGAAATCGCCTGGGAATGCCCCTCCGAGACCAATTCCAGGTCGATCGACTCATGACCCAACGGCACAATCACAATATGTTGGGCATTCGCGACTTCCGGTAGATCGATCGAAGAATAACGATAATGGGCAATCTGCGCTCCATTCCAACCCGATTGAAAACTCGCAAGTAATGGTGAAGTCGGCAAAAACTCTGGCCAGTCCGCACAATCAGTCGCCAAAGGTTGATGGGTAGGCATTAATTTTCTCCTTGAGCACAGCTTAAAGTAAACAAGCTTAAAGTAAACAATCTTCTCTCTCAAGAAAATTGCCTAATAACTCCTAAAGCGACGAGGGATTGCCAGTCTATATCTTGCCCCATTCAGAAACTCAATTTAAACACTCCAAATTAATAGGCAACCCAACGAATATTCGTATAAATCTCTAGTTAAAAGACTTTATAACGATTTTGAACCCAGTATATCTACTGAGCCTAGATAGATTTATTTGCTTCACAAAATGTTAATCTTACCTATCCGTCGGTGGATGCCAGGAAAATTTAATCCACACCGATCGTGCCCGCACCACATAGTCATTATTCAACTGCAATGCTCTACCGTTGCCCTACCGATCGGCGTACGCCCCCGAACGTAAGTCTCCCATTTTCCCAAACAAAATGCTCCAACCAGTGATGCCAATAAAAGTCCTAATCGTCAAGAGCGAAGATTTGCGACGGAGCTATGTACTGTGGGAAGAAAAAGGTATCCTACCGCAGTTTGTTCTAGAAGTTGTTTCGACGAAATACCGAGGTGAATACAGCACCAAAAAGGCAATGTACGAGCAGCTCGGTGTCCTCTACTACGCCGTCTACAACTCAAAACGCAAACGCAAGCCAACCCTAGAAGTCTACAAACTAATTAATGGTCAATACCTACCTGTGGTTGACAACCCCATTTGGATGCCAGAACTGCAACTAGGACTCGGGAAAGAGCGGCACAGTTTTCAGGGGCGCGATCGCGAGTGGCTGTTTTGGTATGACGTAAGGGGCGATCGCTATCCCACACCCGAAGAGCGGATTGCTGCCGCAAATGCCAAGACCGTCGCCGCCGAAACCAGAGCTGATCAAGCTGAAGCACGACTACGGCAGCTAGCCGATCGTCTACGGAAACTGGGCATCGATCCATATGTAGGTTAGGCTGGCTTCAATCCCAAGCTAACCAATAGATCCAACAGCAACTGGTTCTGGTCGTCTGTCCCGATCGTAATCCGCAATTTATCCGATAGTCCCGGCTGTTTAAAATAACGCACCAAAATCCCGCGTTCTTTTAGCCCCAAATATAATTCCTCCGCTCGATTATCTGGAGCCGTCGCTAAAATAAAATTGCCATGGAGTTCAGATGGTACTTGAAACCCTAATTTTGCTAATTCTTTTGCCATAAACGATCGAGACTTCTTAACTTTCTCTGCGCAAGCGTTCTTGTAATCTTGATCCTTCATTGCTTCAGTTCCGATCGCGATCGCCAAAGCATCAATATTATAACTATCCTTAACCTTGAACATCCCCTCTAAAAGCTTCGGCTGCGCTATCCCAAACCCCAACCGCAACCCCGCCAAAGAATACCCCTTCGACATCGTTCGCAGCACAATCACATTGTCAAACTCACTGACTAGATCCAAGGCATTCCCGTCGGCAAAATCTGTGTAGGCCTCATCTATTGCCAATACCCCCGATAATTCCCCAGCCAGGCGACGCAAGTCTTCTAAACCCACTAAATGCCCCGAAGGACTATTCGGGGTGGCAATAAATGTAATTGCACCTTGGGCTTGGATCAATGCCTCGATCGGCAAGGTAAACCCCGGCCCATAGGGCACCTCCACCACTTCCGCCGGCTGCATCTCACAGAGAGTCCGATATAAAACATAGGTCGGCATCGGGTACACGACTTTACGCCCCGCACCCTCCGCACAGGCCCGCACCAAAATATTCAGCACATCATCACTGCCGTTGCCGACAATAATCCAGTCCGCCGGAACCCCGAGGGCCTCACTAACGGCAGCGCAAAACGCCTTCGCATAGGGGTCCGGATAGCGCCGCAACAGCTCGCTATTGAAATTCTTCAGCACCGCCATTGCCCTTGGAGAAGGCGGATAGGGATTCTCATTCGTATTGAGCTTGATAATCTGCGTTCCCGGCTTCGGCTGCTCCCCCGGTACATAGCCCGCCATCGCATTCACACTAGACCGAAAAAGACTGCTCATAAATCTTCTCTCCAAAGGCATCTCTACTACATTCTTCTATCTTCTATCTTCTATCTTCTATCTTAAGCTCTAAACCCCATCCCCCGCCCTAGCCGTCTTCACCCACTTCAACCGCTTCGGCCGGATCGCCATCCGCAGCGTCGTCAAACTCATCACAGGCAACCAATGGGTCATATACAACGTACCGATCAGCGCCTGCCACCCCGGCACCAGCCAGCCCGATCGCCAATCCAACGTTTCCCCCCGCGCCAGTGCCGGACGCCTTAGCCCCCGCACCGCACAGAACCCAAACAAACCAAAACTCAAAAACGTCAGCGGCATAAAGATCGGCCAATCCCGCCGGGCGATCGCCACCACCAGATCCGTCAGCCCCAGCATCGGCATCAGATACTGCATGATGATAAACACCACCAAATCCAGGGTCTTCACCGTACCCAAGCGATTCTGGCCAATCAATCGCCAATAGTCCAAATACCGCTGGAACCCACCTTCGGCCCAACGACCCCGCTGA
This sequence comes from Alkalinema sp. RU_4_3, assembly GCA_012031975.1. Taxonomy (GTDB): domain Bacteria; phylum Cyanobacteriota; class Cyanobacteriia; order Leptolyngbyales; family Leptolyngbyaceae; genus JAAUSA01. The sequence continues at coordinate 13,933 of JAAUSA010000028.1, forward strand.
TGCCACAGCGCCACGGGCTGGGTCACACCCTCTTCGTAGACCGCTGGCTCACTCAGACAATCAATATCCCAGTGGTTGAGATGCAGCCGCAGCGTCAGATCCAAATCATCCGTCACCGTCTCCTCATTCCAGCCCCCGCACTGCTCCAGGGCCGATCGCCGCATGATCTGTCCGTTGCCCCGTAGCTCGCCCAAGCCCCCGCAAGCTATCTGCTGCTGCCGCATGAAGGCGTCTAGGGCCATCTCCACCCGCTGGCCAATAATCAAGAAATGATTGCGGTCTGGGTGGTCCAGCTTCTCCGCCTGAATCACCGCCTTGCGCAACTGCACCGCCCCAATCTTGGGATTGTTAAAGGCCCCGAGCGATCGCTGCAAGAAGTCCGGCGCGATCTGCGCATCGGCGTCAAACACGACTAAAAACTCCCCCATACATTGAGGCAACACCTGATTGAGGGCACCGGACTTGCCGCCCCCGGCCCCTGGCAGACGATGGACGACCCGCAACTGGGGATACTTCAGCCTCACAGCATCCAAAATCTCGGGGGTGCGATCGCTACTCGCATCATCAATCATCCAGACCTCATAGCGATCGGCGGGATAGTCCAGATCACAGAGCTGATGGGCCAGGTCCGCAATCACCGCCGCCTCATTCTTCGCCGCCACCATTAGACTGACCCGAGGCAATTCCCCCAGCCAAGCCGGAGCCTTCGTCCGCGCCTCCCCCAGGTACAACCGCGCACAATACAACCCCAACAGGATGGCAAATCCCAGGGTAATCTCAGAACCCCAAGGCGACTGATGGAGCCAATAGGTCACGCCAAACAGCAACAGCCAAACCAACGCCGACTTTAGCCGCCGCCCCTCGACCCCCTGCAAAAACGCTGGATCAATCTCTAAATTAAATTCCTCATCAACGAGGGGCACAAATGCTGCCCCACCGCTATCAATTGCCGTTCCATCAAACGTTTTGAAGGAATCGTTTTCGGGCCAAGAATTCTCCGGCATAGCTCACTTGGTTAAGTACCCAATACTTGTCAATCCCCTTGAAGAAGCTAGGAATTAAGTAGCACCAAACCGTACAGCCCTCGCAGACCGAAAGCTGGCCCTGACTTTGGCGGAACTCATCCACTTCCTCAGACTTTTTGTATAAGTCATAAAGTTTACCTGCAATAGGCACGCCTTTCTGCGCAAAATGGTAACAGGGCAGCAGGAGTTCGTCATTGGGGGAAATGGCGATCACTGCATCCACGGCCTTACAGCGCGGATTTTTTGTGTCATTGCCGCCCGCCTCGATGAAGGCGAGGGCCGCCCTATTGTAGCCAAGATTATTGTATTTCTTAGCGGCGGTTTCGATGGCCCGCACCATTTCGGGCGTAGGGTTTTTCTTGTTGTTGTAGTTGGCGTAGGCGGTGAAGGCGGGGTTGAGCCAGACGCGGGCGCCCAGCTTCAGGCCCAGTTCTGCGACTTCCGAGATGCGATCGTAGTTTTGGGCGGTGACGGTGTGGTTTAGAACAGGGTATTCGCCGAGGGACTTGGCCAGGGCGACGGATTCCACGAGGGTGTCGAAGATGGCGACGCCACGGGACTGGTTATGGGTTTCGGCATCGCCGCCGTCGAGGGAGAAATTCAGATAGTCCACCAGGCCCTGGATTTCCTTGGCCCGCTTCGGGTAAAGGATGGTGTTGCTGGTCATGCTGGTGATGAAGCCCAGGTCCTTGGCGGCCCGGTAGATTTCCGGGGCCTCCTTCTTCAACAGCGGTTCGCCCCCGGTGAAGTCCACGTACTTGATGCCCAGGCGCTTCAAATCCTTGAGGTTATTAACGATCGTCTCCAGGCTGGCTTCTTCTTTCGGATCCAAGGCCCAAATATCACAGAAATGGCAGCGGGCGTTACATCGGTAGGTCAAATAGTAGTTTGCAACCAGGGGAGCAGCCATAGGGATAGGTCACCTAATTTGTGAAGAGATTCGAGTTCATCAACTTGTCCCCACAATACGGCTTGAGTACGACCCAAAACAAGGTTTTCCTTTAGCAATCTAGCTAAGGGCAGAGATCTGGAAGGATTGTCCCCAGTTGGATCCTAAGTAGATACCTACAGTTATCCTACGGACGTTGTAAAACCCTGACTTTCCATTGGCCAGCCTAAATCCGTACAATCACCGATCGCTCGATCGCCCCTGCCTTGGGGATTCTGGGCACGTTGAATAGGAGCTTGCAAGAGTTTGCCCGGAGCTGGGATGGGTTCGATGCGATCGATAGACATCTCCTTCCAGTTACGGGTTTTATCCTGCCCCGGATATGCCCAAGCCAAGCCCCCGATCGATTAAATGTTTGCTGCCGATTCTCAGTTTGCCAGTTCTCTCTTTGCCAACCCCAATTCCTATGTCCCTTGCCTCTCCGTCAGTGCATCCCATGCTCGCTCAACGTATGGTTTCAGGTGATGTTAAAGTCCGGCGTCCAGTCCGGTCGAACCGCTCCGCCCCAGATCCCACCCCGCCCGTCGAAAACGCCTCCCATCGAACGGAGGGCTGGATCCGTCGGGGCTATGCCCTAGAAGAAAGTGGCTATTACGAAGAGGCGATCGCCAGTTTTGAGCGGGCGATCATGCTGGATGCCGCCTGTCTTGATGCTTGGCAGGGACGGGGCATTGCCCTGGCCCAGTTGGGCTATTTTGAGGAGGCCCTGGCCAGTTTTAGCCGGGCCACTAAGCTGAACCCAGCGGACTACCGCGCCTGGCAGAACCAGGGCAAGGTGATGATGAGCTTGGGGCGCCATCGGGAGGCCCTGGCCCAGTTCGATCGCGTGCTGCTATTGAAGATGGATAGCTACAAGGTCTGGTACCACCGGGCCTTGGCCCTGGATGCCTTGAACAAAACCCAGGCAGCCCTGGCCAGCCTCGATCGCGCCCTCAAACTCCGCCCAGACTGCTACTACGCCTGGACCGCCCAGGGCATGCTGCTGAACAAACTCAGCCGCTACGGCGATGCCAAGGCCAGTTTTGACTGTTCCCTGCGGCTGCGCCGGGGCAACTTTGGGGCCTGGTATGGCAAGGCCTGCTGCTACGCCCTCCAGGGCTGGGTTAGTCCGGCGGTGGAAAACCTCCAGCAGGCGCTGAAATGCTCACCCTACGTGGTGCGCAAGATGGTGCGGGCCGATCGGAGTTTTAACATGATTCGCTGTACACCGCAGTTCCAGCAGGCCTTCCAGGAGGAGATGCCGGAGCCCCTGCCGAATTGGACGCGCTAACTCCGAGGTTCTGAGGTGGGGATATAGGGGGCACCTCGGTAGGGCCGACGGCGCTGCAAGAGCTCCAACTGTCCCCCATATTCCTGGATCAAAGCCAACTGCCGCTGGTAAAACCCCCGGAAGGCATTGGCAAAAAAGAGCGTCAAAATCGCCACCACGAGGCCTGAAGCCGTAGAAATTAGGGCCTCGCTAATCCCCACGGTGACGCCGCCGCTACTACCGCCTGCCAGGTCGGCGGCACTTTTGACATTCATGGCGGAGAAGGAGCGAATCAACCCCAGCACGGTTCCCAGGAGGCCCAGGAGCGGTGAAAGGTTGATGATGGTTTCGAAAATGGTGTTGAACCGCTTGAGCATCGGAATCTCCGCCTGGGCTGCACTCTCTAGGGCCAGGCGAAACTCGTCGGGGGTGGGATTGTCCAATTCCAGGGCTGCGCCGAAGATGCGGGCCATGGGCAGATCTTTGTTGCGTTCCAAAAGCTTGAAGGCATTGGGTTGGTTGCGTCGGTATTGGGTAAAAAATTCCCGCACGAAGCGATCGGTCCGCTTGACCACCTTGGTCCAAAACCGCACCCGCTCGACGATCAGCGTGACCGCCAGGATCGAAAACCCCAGCAGCGGCAGCATTACTAAGCCACCTGATGTGAACCAGTCACCGGACTGTGTAGCCATTAATCTTCCTACTACCGAAATTACCCGTAGTTTTTGCCACGCACAGTGTATCAGGCTTGCGCGGTAAAGCAATCATTTTCCCTGGCAATTTGTCCAGATTTTGTCTGCCCTAGGGTAGAGATTTTAGGCAATTCATCATAAATGGAGCAAATTTCCGTACTGAAGGGGCCAGCTAAGGTATAAAACGCGATCGATTTCGGATTCCTAGGGCTCAATTTTTGAGTAGATTAAAACCTGGCTGGCAGGTATGTTGGTTCAAGGCTGTTGAGGTGGCGGAATGCGAAATAGTTTGATGCAGGCGGTGGCCATTTTGCTGTTTGGCCTGACGGCGTTGATTTTGAGCATGCGGGCGGGGGATGCGCAGTTTTTGGAGGGCCAGCGGTTGATGGTGCCGGGCTTCCGATCGGAGCCGATCGCCCAGATCGATCGCAATCCCCCGTCCAATACGCCCCAAAATCCCAACGACCCCCACAATCTCCTGTCTAAGGACTGTGCCTTTGCGCCGCCTCGGAAGCCCAGCCTTCCAACCAGGGCCGAAATGGGTCCGGTGCAGGTGCAGTTGGGGCTCGATCGGTTTCGATCGCGCAGTGGTCCGGATCCAAATGCCCCGAAGGAGGTGATTGCCCTGGCCCATCCCACCAATTTTGGTCAGCGCTACCAGAATGACCTGAATGGCAAACCAGTCGATAACGCCCCGATCATTGTCCTCCACGAAACCACCTCCTCGGCTTCCTCGGCCCTGGGTTTGTTCCAGACGCCCCATAGTGATGATGATGATCAGGTGAGCTACCACGCGATGGTCGATCTCGATGGCACAGTCATGTACGTGGTGCCCCCCGATCGACGGGCCTACGGGGCGGCTAACTCCTTTTTCAACCAGGAATCCGTCCGCACCAGTGCCAACAATCCCCCCTCGGTGAATAACTTCGCCTACCATATTTCCCTGGTGACGCCCAAGGATGGCCGGGGGCGCAATGGTAATCACAGTGGCTATACCGATGCCCAGTACGAGTCCCTCGCCTGGCTGGCCTCCAAAACCGGGATTCCCGCTGGTCGAATGACGGCCCATAGGTTGGTCGATCGATCGGGGTCGAGATCGGATCCCAGGAGTTTTGACGGCCCGAGGTTTTTGGAGCGGTTGCAGGCTTACCCGGCGACCAGTGAGATTAGTCTGGCCTGTACGCCAGTTTCGGGGGAGGCGATCGCTCCATCCCCTAGACCTGCGCTTTTTTCCAAACCCAATCCGCGCCCGCTGCCCCCAAAGGCTAGCCCGAGTCCTGAAACCGCTGAGAGGAAGCCTACGAAATGATTGTTGTGTTTGACATTGACGGTGTGATTCGGGATGTGGGGGGCTCCTACCGCCGGGCCTTGGCGGATACCGTGGAGCACTTTACGGGTGGGAACTACCGTCCGAGTCCCCGTGATATTGATGCATTGAAGGCGGAGGGAAGGTGGAACAACGATTGGGAAGCTTCGCAGGAGTTGATGGCTCGCTATTTCCAACCCCAGCAGCTTGATTTGACCTATGAGGCGATCGTGGCTTTTTTTCAAAAACGCTATCGCGGCGACAATCCCGAATCCACAAACTACCGGGATTGGAATGGCTATATTTGCCAGGAGCCTTTGCTGGTGGGGAAGGATTATTTTGCGGCCCTGACGGCGGCGCAGATGCCCTGGGGTTTTTCAGTGGGGCGACGAATGGGTCGGCTAGGTTTGTGTTGCAGGGTCGGTTGGGCTTGGGTGATCCGGTGCTGGTGGCGATGGATGATGCGCCGGGGAAGCCGGACCCGACGGGGTTGTTCGATGCGATCGCCCAGTTGGAGGCCCTGCACCCAGGTTGTGCACAAACCCCAGTGGTTTACGTCGGCGATACGGTGGCCGATATGCAGACGGTGGTGCGGGCGAGGGCAGAACGACCCGATCGCAGTTGGTTTGGTGTCGGTGTACTGCCGCCCCATGTTTTGGCGGATGGTGAGGTGATTGCGGCCTATCGGCAGGGGTTGGTGGATGGGGGGGCGGCGATCGTGGTCGATCGTACGCTTGATCTGACGCCCGATCGGTTGCGAGGGCTGAACTACTGAGTTTCTTTCATAACTATTAAGTTTCCTGGGTATTCCCTGGCGGAGTCTGGATTTCGGGCGATAGGATAATTTTCAAGTGTGAACGTTTTCCTGGGTTTGAATGATGGCTAGCGATCGCCTGAGGGTTGTATTTTTTGGGACGCCGCAGTTTGCTGTACCGAGTTTGGTGGGGCTTTTTTGTGATGGGCGGTTTGAAGTATTGGGGGTGGTGACGCAGCCCGATCGCCGTCGCGGGCGGGGCAATGAGCTGTCGCCCTGTCCGGTGAAGGCGGCGGCGGTGGAACGGGGGTTGACCGTTTGGTCGCCGGAGCGGGTGAAGAAAGATGCTGAGGTTTTGGCGACTCTGCGAAGTCTAAACGCTGACTTTTTTGTGGTGGTGGCCTACGGGCAGTTGCTGTCCCAGGAAATTTTGGACATGCCGAGCTTCGGCTGCATTAATGGCCATGGGTCCCTGTTGCCGAAGTATAGGGGGGCCGCGCCGATTCAGTGGAGTCTGTACAACGGCGAAGCGGAGACCGGGATGACGACGATGCTGATGGATATTGGCATGGATACGGGGGCGATGCTGTTGAAGTCGGTGCTGCCCTTGGGGTTGTTCGATCAGGCCCAGGATACGGCGATCGCTTTGTCAAACCAAGCTGCTGCCCTCATTTTGGAAACCCTGCCGAAGCTGGCGGTGGGGGAGATTGGGCCGATCGCCCAGGACAATGAGGCGGCGACCTATGCGCCGTTGATTAAAAAAGAAGATTACAAGCTGGACTGGTCGAAGTCGGCGTTAGCTATCCATAACCAGGTGCGGGGTTTCTATCCAAATTGCGTAGCGACGTTTCGAGACAGCCCGCTGAAGGTGCTGGCTACGGTGCCGTTTGACGGGGTGGAACTGCCGGAGCCCCACGAGGGACTGCGATCGGAGCTGCCGTTGTTGGAAACCACGGGTCAGCCGGGGGAGGTGATAGCGCTGATTAAAAACCACGGTGCTGTTGTCCGTACGGGTAAGGGATCGCTATTGCTGCGGGAGGTCCAGCCAGCTGGAAAGCGATCCCAGAGCGGCTGGGATTTTGTCAATGGGGTGCGGGTTCAAGTGGGAGATTGTTTATCATGATGGAAAATGTGCGTCTGTTGTTGGGGGCGATCGCCCTCCTGTCGGGGTTGAAAGTGGGCTGGGAGTTTCTGCTGGGGCCGAGGGCGGCGCTGCGGCAGGTGGTGCCGGAGATGTTTGGGGAATGGAAGGCGGAGAATTTGGTGGACTATAGTGTGCCGCACTTTTTCCATCGGCCCGATCGCACGGTGGATGACGGGAGTGATCGATCGGTGACGGCGGGGGATATTCAGGATTTGTTCAAGGTCTATGGTCAGCAGTTGGGGCGGCTGAAAAGCTATCGGGTGGTGGAGGAAAAGATTGGCCAAAATTCGGCGACGGATGCCAAGGCTTCCACCTATGCGAGCTACAAACTGGCGGCGGAATTTGAGAAGGCTCCGGCGACAATTCGTTTGTACCTCGATCTCTACGGCAGTTGGAAACTCAGCCACTTTATTGTCCAGTCCGAGGCCCTGAGTCCATGTCTGGCCCAGGTGGACTGGCAATTGTGTTCGGCGGAGCAGGCAAAGAAGGCGACTCCTAAGGTGGTGCAGCAGTCGGTGCAACGGCTGCTGAATCGGCGGGAATGCGTGAACTGCGATCTGAGCTATGTGAATCTGGCGGGGGCGGACCTGACGAAGGTGAATTTGACGGGGGCCAATCTGACGGGTACGAATCTGGCGGGAGCCCATTTGAATGGAGCGAAGCTGCGCCAAACCAAGCTGAAGTCCGCCAATCTGACGGAGGCGCTGCTGGTGGGGGCGGATTTGCGGGGGGCGGTGGCGCCTGCGGTGAATTTCAATCGGGCGAAGCTGGCGGGGGCGGATCTCAGTGGCGACAGTATATGAAGGCGGGGTTTGCGGGGGCGAATTTGCGGGGGGTGAGTTTTGCGGGCAGTGATTTAGAGCAGACGAATTTCTACCAGGCGAACCTGCGGCAGTCCTTGCTGCGGGGATCGTCGCTGTTTCGGGCCAATCTGCGGCAGTCGAATCTGGAGGGGGCGCAGCTAGCAGGATCGAATCTGCAATGTGCCAGCCTAGGCGGTGCCCATGGGGATGGGGTGGGTCTCGATGGGGCGCTGCTGGATGGGACGGTGTTGCCGAACCAGGCAAGGGTGATTCCGGTGACGATCGGGCGGCGCAAGGACGTGGCGCTGCGCTGCTCGACCTAGGGATTTAGAAAGAATAAAAGGACGGACATAGATGCACCCGTCCTTATACGGTGATTGAATCAATTAACGGGTTTTATGCTACCCCAAAGTGGGCCGCAAGTTCCTCTGATCCACCAATTAATTTTCCGTCGATGAATACCTGAGGTACCGTAACGGCGGCAGTGGCGGCCTTCAGGGCGTTCAGGGAGACATCTTTGCCGACGTAGATCGCTTCGTAGGAAATGTTACGGTCATCGAGCATCCCTTTGGCCTTGGCGCAGAAGGGGCAGCCCTCCTTGGCGAACATGAAGACGCGGCTGGGTTTGGTAGCGCTGGGGTTGATGTAGTTGAGCATGGTGTCGGCGTCGGAGACCTTGAAGGGGTCGCCGGGCTCTTCGGGCTCAATGAACATTTTTTCGATCGTGCCATCTTTGACCAGCATGGAGTAGCGCCAGGAGCGTTTGCCGAAGCCCAGGTCGGACTTATCGACGAGTAAACCCATGCCTTCGGTGAATTCGCCGTTGCCGTCGGGGATGAAGGAAACGTTGTCGGCGCCTTGGTCCTTGGCCCATTCGGCCATGACGAAGGCATCGTTGACGGATAGGCAGACGATGTCATCGACGCCGCACTGGGCGAAGGTGCTGGCGTATTGGTCGTAGCCGGGGACGTGGGTAGATGAGCAGGTGGGGGTGAAGGCGCCGGGGAGGGAGAAGACGACGACGGTTTTGCCGTTGAAGAGTTGGTCGGTGGTGATATCTACCCAGTTGCCGTCCTGGCGGGTGCGGAAGGTGACGGTGGGGACTTTTTGGCCTTCGCGATTCTGTAGCATGGGGCAATCTCCTTGGATTTGATGTCTTTTTGTTTCGTTCTTCGTAAAGTGTAGTCGAAATGACTTCGAGTTGTCAACCTATCTCCTGATAATGCTGGCGAATTCCTCACTACGCTACTGCCCCGCCTAGGGTTAAAACCATAAGGATTGAACCCGTTTCAACGGGTTTGAGCTGTTAGCCTGGGATTTTAATCCCAGGTGGGCTATGCGATCGTCGGTTAGCACCCTGATTGAATTCACCAGCAGAGGGACTAGGGGGATCGCCTTTATGACTATTTCGATCGGCTGTCTGTTTACAATGGATCGAATCCTCTGCCCAACCTTCTGCATGGCTACTGTTCGCCTGGACCAAATTTCCCGCCGCTTTGGTAAGACTACGGCGATCGCGGACATCACCCTTGATATCCCTGATGGTGAGTTCTGGGTCTTGGTGGGGCCTTCGGGCTGTGGGAAGTCTACGATTTTGCGGATGATTGCGGGGTTGGAGGAGATTAGCTCTGGAGACTTATATATTGGCGATCGCCGGGTCAACGATATTCCGGCTCGGCAGCGGGATGTGGCCATGGTGTTTCAGAACTATGCGCTCTATCCCCATATGTCGGTGGCGGAGAATTTGGCCTTTGGATTGAAGATGCGGGGGATGGAGGGCGGTCAGATCCAGGGTCGGGTGCAGGCGGTGGCCGAGATGTTGGATATTGCCCATCTGCTGGATCGCAAACCCCGGCAGCTTTCGGGGGGACAGCAGCAGCGGGTGGCCCTGGGACGGGCTATAGCGCGATCGCCCCAGGTGTTCTTGCTCGATGAGCCCCTGTCCAACCTCGATGCCCAACTGCGGGACGAGACGCGGGCGGAGTTGAAACAGCTTCACAGCCGGGTGGGGATTACGACGCTCTATGTCACCCATGATCAGGTAGAGGCGATGACCTTGGCGGACCAGATTGTCGTGCTGGACCAGGGGCGGATTCAGCAGATTGGCGATCCCCGGACGATCTATACCCAGCCGGCCAATCGGATGGTGGCCACCTTTGTGGGTAGTCCGCCGATGAATATTTTGCCCGTGGTGTATACGGGGTCGGGGTTTCAACTGGGATCCCAAGTCTTGCCGGAGGATATAGGGGCAAAACTCCAGCCCAATCAGCGGGTAGAACTGGGGATTCGGCCTGAGCATATTCAGGTAGGGCCGGAGGGCGATCTGGCGGTGCAGGTGACGCTCGTGGAACCCCTGGGGCGAGAAATCTTGCTGCGGGCGGTGGTGGCCGATACGCTGGATGTCTTCTTGAATCTTCAGGTGCCGATCGCTCAGGAAGTGAAGGTGGGCGATCGCTTGGGCCTGCGGTTTGATCCCGAGCAGATCTGTTTGTTTGATCCGGGGTGTGGCGATCGTCTCTATCCCTAAACCGACTTCCTACTTCCCACTTCCTACTTATCGCGTTTCAATCAACCCATTGACGATCGCCCCGCCCCAAACCAGCAGACAAAGCAACCCAAAGACCCAGCCCGGAATCACCGTCAACAGGCCAAAACCCCGTAATAGCAGCAATAGCAGGGTGACCAGAACAGCGACCCAGAAGACAAACAGACGGGAATTGGGCGATCGACTCACGGATAGACTCCTTTCAAATGCGCCAGTGGGGCAATCCTAATCTATGCTAGGGGATGTGAGCAACTTTCTTTATGGCGTTGCGAACTTGATTGCAACCTGCCTCCGACAAGGGCAAATCTACGCATCCTCTTGTTGGCCCAGGCCCCGATCGAACGGTGACTTGACCATCTCCACGGATCACAAACCTTCTTTCTGTTTGCCAAGATATCCTTGGACCCCGCTGTGCATGCTCGATGCCCAGTCAGGTTCCGGGTGCGAAGGCTAATCGCGATGGGCGGACGGTGGATTCATTTTTTTTGAATCTTTATTGTTCGCTAACCCGAATTTCATGATTAGAAGGTTACGGTTGGGGAGATTGTGGTTTTGAATCTGGACTTTTAGAAAGTACGTGGTTTTTTCTCCTCGCCTCAGCCCATCACCCTTTTAAGACACCCCTAATTCCCGTTGATACTTTGGATTGACAAACCATCATGGCATTATCGGCTGGCAAACTTTGCGATCGACTTGAAGCACCCATGGACCTGGCAGCCCTGATGAAGGGCGAGGTGGTGCTCAGAACCCGTCCCTACTCTGCCGTTGGTGGCTCAGTGGTGGCCCAGATCTACCTTCCGCTGTCGCCTCAATTGGTGTGGCATCAGTTGACCGACTATTCCCGCTGGACGCAGTATTTTCCGGACATCACCCGCAGCGAAATCATCCACAATGGCATTGCCTCCGTCGGCGGTGCCCAGTTGAAAAAACAGGTGAAACGCCTCTATCAGGCCGCCAGCAAAGCCTTTTTATTCCTGACCGCCAAGGTGGAAATCTACCTCAAGGTCCTCGAAACCCAGCACCAGCGGATTCAGTTCTATTTTGAATCCGGCAGCTTTAACGATTTTGCGGCGGACTTGCAATTGCAACCCCATGGGGAAGGGACAATCCTTACCTATGTGGTGCAGGCGACCCCGCTGATTCCGGTGCCGAGCATGTTTATTGAGCATGCAATTCAGATGGATTTGCCCGCCAATTTACGGCGGATGCGGCAGGTGATCTGCGCGGCCTAAGGGCTATGGCTCAGGGGTTTTGGGCGATCGTCCAAAATGCCAAACCTAGCTTGGATTACAAATCCGTTACATTAATTCGCTTTGCTTCCATTGGGTTCGCCCCGAATGATAGGCTGATTTTTGTATCCAATTGATAAACCCAAGTTAGGAAAAGGCGCATACATGACCGGGCCAAACGACATCCCATATTTGTTACGAGCGGCACGTAAGGAGGCCTTAGACCGACCTCCCGTTTGGATGATGCGTCAGGCAGGGCGCTATATGAAGGTGTACCGCGATCTGCGCGAGAAGTACCCTTCTTTTCGGGAGCGATCGGAGAATCCCGACCTCTCGATTGAGATTTCCCTCCAGCCCTGGAAAGCTTTTTCCCCCGACGGCGTGATTATGTTCTCGGACATTTTGACCCCTCTGCCGGGCGTGGGTATTCCCTTTGACATTATTGAAAGCAAAGGCCCGATTATCGATCCCCCCATCCGCACCATGGAGCAGGTCAAGCAACTGCGCGTGCTGGACCCCGATGAATCCCTGCCCTTCGTGAAGACCGTGCTGCAAACCCTGCGTCAGGAAGTGGGTAACAAGGCGGCGGTGTTGGGCTTTGTCGGATCGCCCTGGACCCTGGCGGCCTATGCCGTGGAAGGGAAGAGTTCTAAGGACTATGCCGTGATCAAGCGGATGGCCTTCTCGGAGCCCGAAACCCTGCATGCCCTGTTGGGGATTTTGGCGGATTCCATCGCCAATTATGTCCGTTTCCAGATCGACAGCGGTGCCCAGGTGGTGCAGTTGTTTGACTCCTGGGCCGGGAACCTGAGCCCAATAGACTATGATACCTTTGCCCTGCCCTACCAGCAGCGGGTGATCCAGCAGGTGAAGCAGACCCACCCGGATACGCCGCTGATCATGTACATCAGCGGTAGCGCCGGGGTACTGGAGCGCATGGGTCAGTCGGGCGTGGATATTGTCAGCGTGGACTGGACCGTGGACATGGCCGATGCCCGCCGACGGTTGGGGCCGGACATGGGCGTGCAGGGGAACGTGGACCCTGGCATTCTGTTTGGGTCGAAGGATATGATTCGCGATCGCATCCATGACACCGTCCGCAAGGCGGGCAATCGCGGCCATATCCTGAACCTGGGCCATGGCATTTTGCCGGGTACGCCGGAGGAAAATGCGGCGCACTTCTTTGAGACGGCCAAACAGATCGATCTCAAACAGCTAATGGCAGCGCGCTAGGTCTGGAATCCATCGGAGACATGACGACCGGGTTCGGGTAAGATTCTTACCTACGCTCCCGGTTGTCGTATTTTCTGGACCCTTAAACATGAATCGAAAGCGCATCTTTATGACTGGTGCCGGTGGCTGTATTGGCCACTATATTGCCGATGCGCTGATTCGGGAGACGGATCATGAGTTGTTTTTACTCCTGAGAGATCCGGGGAAATTGCGCTTTGACTACCAGATGCGACCGGGGATTAAGATTTTGCAGGGGGATATGCGATCGATCGCCCAGTACAGCGATCTACTCAAGGAAATGGATACGGCGATCTTGACGGCGACTTCCTGGGGCGGGGAGCAGGAGGCCTATGAGATTAATGTCCAAAGGACTGAGGAATTAATCGATCTGCTGGACCCGGCGGTATGCGAGCAGATTATTTATTTTTCGACGGCGAGTATTCTCGATCAGCAGAATCAGCCCCTAGCGGTGGCGGGGCAGGTGCAGGGGCAGGACTATATTCGATCGAAGTATTTGGGGTTTCAGAAGCTGCAACAGTCGCCGATGTTCGCCAAGATGACGGTGTTGTTTCCGACGATTGTGTTTGGGGGGAATGAGCGGTTTCCGAAGTCGCCGCTGACGGCGGGGCTGGGGGATGTGATGCGGTGGGTGCCCCTGGCGCGGTTTTTTAAGGCGGATGCGAGTTTCCACTTTATCCATGGGCGCGATATTGCGGAGGTGGTGCGACATTTTGTTGATGTACCGCCAGCACCGGGGGAGTCTAGGCAGTTTGTGTTGGGGAACGATCGCTTGACGGTGGAGGCTTTGGTGGGAGAGCTAGCGGCCTATTTCGGGCAGCGCATCTATTTTCAGGTGCCCTTGACCCAGGCTTGGGTGAACTTTTTTATTAAGGTGTTTCGGATTCAGATTGGCGAGTGGGAGCGGTTTGCGATCAACCATCGGCATTTCACCCACCAAAATGTGGTGAATCCGGCCTCCTTTGGGCGTCAGACGTTCTATCCGACGCTGTCTTCTGTGTTGCAGGTCTGTGGGATCGCGCCCAAACGTTAGGGGTTTGGTCCTTTGCGGTTTTGTAGGTAGGTCATGAAGAGGACGAAGATGGCGGTGCCGATCGCGTACTTGATCAGATCCGGAATCAGGGGACTGGGGGACAGGAAGCCTTCGATGACGCCCGCGATGATCAGCATGGGGACGATGCCGTAGACGAGCTGGGTGGCTTGCTGGCCGTAGATCTTTAGGGCGTCGATGCGTTTGTATTGGCCGGGGAAGAGGATGGCCCGCGCTAAAAGTAGGCCCGCGCCCCCGGATAGGAAAATGGCGGGGAGTTCTAGGGAGCCATGGGGCAGGACAAACCCCCAAAAGGGTCCGGCGAGGCCGTTTTGACCGACGAGGGCGGCGACGCCGCCGATGAGCAATCCGTTGAACACCAGGAGCAGGCAGGTGAAGAATCCGGCGCTGATGCCGCCTGCCATCACTTTGAAACAAACCCCAATGTTGTTGGTCATGATGTCGCTGGCGGCGGCGGGTTCGGAGCCGAGAATAGAGCCCATCCAGAGTTCGCCGTCGTTTTGGACCTTATGGATCAGGTGCTCGGGGACGATCATCGCCATAAATTCTGGATCGCGCGCTGAGTACCACCAGGCGATTAGGCCGCTGCCGATGAAGAGGGCGGTGGCGATCGCCGTATAGATCCAGGTCTGGCGTACGACTTCCGGGAAGCCCTGGCGATAGAAGCGGAGGAGCGATCGCCATTCCTGCTTGCGGGAGCTTTGGTAGATCAGGCTGTAGCCGCGACTGGTGAGAGCTTGGAGGCTGCCTGTGAGGGTTTCGCTGACCTGGTGGGTTTGGGCGCGGGCGAGGTCGGCGCTGGCCGATCGGTAGAGGCTCGCTAGGGTCTGGATTTGGTCGGGCTTGAGGCTTTTGAGGCCTTTGCCCTCGGCCTGTTTGAGGAGTTGTTCTAGGGTTTTCCAGTTGGGTTCTCGACGGGCGATCCAGCGCTTGAAGTTCATGGGGGTTGGTGGGGTTGGCGGGATGGATGGGTGTTGTGGGTGGCTGAATCATGAACCAAAGCCTTAATTTTTCGGCCTATTCCGTCCACTCTATCTAACATAGCCTTAGGGGCAGTGATGGTCGCCGCCCCCAACGATAATTTCTCTCTATCTAAACTTTCCCCCTATGAGTTCAACTCAACCCATTCGTCCCCTCAGTGTTGGTAATGTGGTCAGTGCGTCGATTCGCCTGTTTCGATCGCATATGGGCCAATTTCTAGGAATTGCCTTGAAGGCTGTGGGCTGGATGGCTCTCCCTTGGATCCCGATTTTGCTGGCCGTTGTTGTTTTTGCAACAGCCATGGCGACCTTGTCCTCGGCGGGCAGTAGTAGCAATCCCGGTGGCTTGATCGCCTTTGGGGTGCTGATGATCCCGGTATTTCTTGTTCTGTTGATCTTCTGTTCGGCCAAGGTGCTGACGAATGAGGCGTTGATTTCTCGCTTGGCGTTTCAAGATTTAATCAGTCAGCCCGAGAGTACGGCGGTGGCTTGGCAGCAGGTGCGTAAGCGGACATGGCATTTCTGGTTTGCTCGCTTGATGGTGGGGTTAATCCTGGGGGCCGTGAGTTTTGCCTTCTCCCTGCTACAAAATATCCTGACGGCCATTCCCCAGGCCCTGGTGGGTAGTAGTAGTCGCAGTGGCTCAGCGGCGGCCATGCTGGTGGGCTTGATTGTGCTGGTGGTGTTGCTGGCGAATTATGCGGTGCAGCTATGGTTCCAGGCAAGGTTTTTTATTCCGGAGCTGCCGATCGCCCTGGAAGAGAATGTGACGGGGGACCAGTCGATCGTGCGCTCTTGGGAGCTGTCTAAGGGCAATGCGGTGCGGATCTCGCTGGTGATTCTGGTGGCGGGGTTGATTACGGTGCCGCTCTTTTTGTTGGCCTTTGTGCCAGGGATTGTCAGTTTGATCGCGCTGGCGCCAACGATGCGAGCTGGGGTCTCGCCGGAGACGACGGCGGTCTTCACGATTATGGGTCTGTTTGGTCTGGGGTTTGTGTTGGTGCTGGGGTTGAGTATCTTTACGATGCCCTTCTGGCAGACGATTAAGGCCGTGATCTACTATGACCTGCGCAGTCGGCGCGAAGGCATGGGGCTGGAGTTGCGTGAACGTTAGTTGCTGGCAAACTCCCAATTTCTTGGATCACTTTTATTCTTCTCATCTTCCTGACCCATGCGTTTCTTCAATCGGATTAAGCTGAAAACCCCGGAAAGCGTGGAGCTGGAGTTTGTTCTCGCGGGCCTCGGCGGTCGGGTGCTGGCCTGGGTGATCGATTCCCATATTCTCTGGCTGTCTTACATGCTGGTGTTGGTGGTGTTTTCGTTTTTGTCCGAAGGGATTACGGAACTGCTCGATCGCACCGGACTCCTGGCCCCTGGCTTCCAAAACTGGGTGGTGGCGATCATTACCCTGTTTACTTTCTTCTGGTTTACGGGCTACTTTGCCCTGTTTGAAACCCTCTGGCGGGGCCAGACCCCTGGGAAACGCTGGGCTAAGATCCGGGTGATCCGCGATGATGGGCGGCCCGTGGGGCTGGCCCAGGCTTCGGTGCGATCGCTGCTGCGTCCGATCGATGACCTCCTGTTTTTGGGTTTCTTCTTCGTCTTGATTGGCCAGCAGGAGAAACGAATTGGCGACTGGACGGCCGGTACGGTGGTGGTCCAGGAGGAACTGGCACCAGTCGGATCCAGTGCGTTCCCCTTGGGTGCCAAGGCCCAGAATGTAGCCGATCGACTGTTAGATGTGCCCCAAATCCAGGAGCTGCTGCCCGATGACTTCGCGATTTTGCGGGAATACCTCCAGCGACGGATTGCCATGGAGCCGCCTGTGCGTCAGGAGGTCAGCCTCAAATTGGCCCGGCAGTTTAAAAATCTACTTCACATGGACGAGTTGCCCTTTGAGATGACCAGTGATTTGTTCTTGGAGGGAATTTATCTCGCCTACCAGCAACAGTCTCCGGAACTTTAGGCTGCGCGCGATCAAATTCAAGGATCTGGCCCAGGGGACCCTAGCCGATCCAATCCCCTGCTGCGTGGGAATACTATACCCAGCGACATAGGCTCCAGTGGGGGATTTTATTTTTTTGATAAATCTACCCCGCAGTACACGGATTCTCCGTAGCGTCTTGGTATACATAAGTAGCTACGATCACTTTGTCTCAGATCTCTCTAGAGTTTTTGGTCTTTCCTATGCTTGACTGTATCGTCGTGGGCGCAGGCCCCGCAGGTGGCAGTGCCGCCTATCATCTCGCTAAGCGTGGTCGCTCTGTCCTCGTCCTTGAACGGGAGGCCTTGCCTCGCTACAAGCCCTGTAGTGGCGGGGTTTCCCCGGCGATCGCGGCCTGGTTTGATTTCGATTTTGCGCCGGTGATTGTTCAGAAGGTGGATACGATTCGCTATACCTGGAAGGTGGGCGATCCGGTGGAGGCGGTGTTGAATACGCCGGAGCCGATGTGGATGGTCCAGCGCGACAAGTTTGACCAGCATTTAATGGAGCAGGCGGTGGCGGTCGGTGCTCAGGTTCAGGACCAGACGGAGGTCCTGGGGATTGAGTTCAAGGGCGATCACTGGCAGGTGAATACGAGCAGTGGCACGATGCAGGCGCGCTACCTGGTGGCGGCGGATGGGGCGAAGGGGCCGATGGCCCAGTGGCTGGGGTTTCCCGCCAGGGTTTGCCGGATGGGGGCGGTGCTAGAGGTGCCCGCGAGTGCCGTGAGTCCCCAGGCTCAGTTTGATTTTGGTCTGCTGAAGAATGGGTTTATTTGGCAGTTTCCGAAGGGCGATCGCTATTCGATCGGCACCGGGATTCTGCGCGGCAAGGATGAGCAGGACCTGAATGATGTCCTGGCGGACTATGCCAAGAAGCTGAAGATTGATATTTCCCAGGCGAAAATCCATCAGCATCCGATCTGTCTGTGGGAGGGAGATGAGGATCTCCATGGCCGTCAATCTCTGCTGGCGGGTGAGGCAGCGGGGGTTTTGGATCCGATGACAGCGGAGGGGATCCGGCCTTCGATGTTTAGCGGGGTGAAGGCGGCGGAGGCGATCGATGGGGCCTTGGCGGGCAATGCCCAGGCCTTGGCGGGCTATACCCAGACGATGCAGGAGGAATGGGGCAAGGATATGGCCTGGGCAGCGAAGCTGGCGGGCATTTTCTACCGTGTGCCGAATATTGGCTATAAAGTCGGTGTGAAGCGGGCTTCGGCCACCGATCGCCTCGGCAAAATCCTCTGCGGCGAGCTGCGCTATGCGGATGTAGCCAACCGGGCCTTGAAGAAGCTCGGTGGTGGTTTGATCCCAGGGTTGGGTTAGAATAGCTGGCCCCCTAAATTCCCCAATTCTGGGGGACTTTGAGACAGTTTGGGTTCGGAAGTCCCCAGAATTGGGGGGTTGGGGGGCGGCTCGCGAGGATTTGTTGCATTAATAACAAAAACGGCAGGTGTAGTGAATACACCTGCCGTTTTTGTTGGGGCAAAACGCCGAAGGATTAGACAGTCGTGATGTCTTTCTCTTTTTTGGCAAACACCTCGTCCATCTTGGCGACGTATTTGTCGGTCAGCTTCTGGATTTTGTCCTGAAGATCGCGGGATTCATCCTCGGAGATCTCCTTGTCCTTCTCCTGCTTTTTGACCGTGTCGATGCCGTCCCGGCGAATGTTGCGCAGGGCGACCTTGCCGTCCTCCGTATATCTGGAGGCCTGTTTGACGAATTCCTTACGGCGTTCGGCGGTCAGGGGGGAATATTGAGTCGGATCGAAACGCCGTCGTTGTTGGGGAGTGAGGCCAATGTCGGACAGGGAGATCGCCTTCTCAATTTGGGAAAGTGTGGATCGATCGTAGGGTTGAACCTGGAGGGTACTGGCGTCCGGTGTGCTGATGTTGGCCATCTGCTTCACGGGAGTGGGGGTGCCGTAGTACTCCACCATGATTTTGTCGAGCAGGGAGGCATTGGCTCTGCCTGTTCGAATGGTATTAAACGATCGCACCGTGGCTTCCACGGCTTTTTGCATGGTGGCTTCGACATCAGCGAACTTCACAAGAACCTCCGACGATTGTCCCAATAGCTTCGCCCATGACCGCACGGCGCACGTTACCTGCGGTGGACAGGTCGAACACCATAATGGGGATGTTGTTATCTTTGCACAGAGAAATGGCCGTGCTGTCCATTACCTTTAGATCATTGGCCAAAACATGGCTGTAGGTCAAGCTTTCAAAGCGTTTGGCATCTTTATTCTTCTTTGGATCCGAATCGTAGATGCCGTCCACCTTGGTGGCCTTAAACAGTAGGTCTGCGCCGATCTCAGCGGCCCGCAGGGCGGCAGTCGTATCGGTGGTGAAGAAGGGATTGCCCGATCCGGCCCCAAACACCACCACGCGACCCTTCTCCAGATGCCGGATGGCCCGACAACAAATGTAGAACTCGGCCAATTCCTGCATGGCGATCGCCATCTAACCCTAATCTAAACAC
>JAAUSA010000029.1 GCA_012031975.1 Alkalinema sp. RU_4_3
GCCGAGCTGCCCCCCAACCCCCCAATTCTGGGGGACTTCCGAGCCAAGCCTGGTTCAAAGTTCCCCAGAATTGGGGGATTTAGGGGGCCAGATATCGCCTCAACAGATACGGCTTCAATAACCAACGCCTTATCCACCATGATAAAACCATAACGCTGTCGGTAAAGGGATTCAAACTGCGATCGCATCCCCTCCATTCCTTCCCAATTGACAATCAATGCCGAATCCGTCCCCGCATAGCGCAAATGAACCCGCTGAAGAACCTCACCCGCCTCAACTCCTTGCTGGGCCAAATCCATTGTCGCCTCCGCAATCAACTGATCCAGCGTCGTTTCAACCTGCGCTAAACTATCGGGTTCAAACGGCAACTCCACAGACTGTTCTTTTAGCGATCGCCCATCCGCCAACCCAATCCCATAGGCCGACAAAACCCCAGCAAATGGGTGAATAAAGATGGTTTTCATCCCTAGCGCTTCGGCGATCAAACAAGCATGTTGCCCACCCGCCCCACCAAAACAGCAAAGCGTGTATTCCGTCACGTCATAGCCCCGCTGGGTGGAAATCTTCTTAATTGCACTGGCCATTTTATCGATCGCGATCGCCAGAAACCCCGCCGCCACAGTTTCAGGACTAGAACCATTCCCGGCAAGCTTAGTAAACTCCTGCACTACGCGATCACGATCCAAGGGCAAATCCCCCGACTCCCCAAACAAACTTGGGAAAAACTCAGCCTGAACCTTCCCCAACATCACATTACAATCCGTCACCGTCAAAGGTCCACCCCGCCGATAGCAAGCAGGCCCAGGAAATGCCCCCGCAGACTCCGGCCCCACCCGATAACGCCCATTATCAAACGTCAAAATCGACCCACCCCCCGCCGCCACCGTATGGATGGACATCATGGGCGATCGCAATCTCACCCCCGCCACCTCGGTTTCAAAACTCCGCTCATATTTGCCGTTGTAGTGGGAGACATCCGTCGAGGTTCCGCCCATATCAAAACCGATGATTTTGTCGAACCCCGCGTTCAGAGATGTCTTAACCGCACCAACAATGCCGCCTGCCGGACCCGACAGAATACTATCTTTTCCCTGAAACAGCCCCGCGTCTGTCAAACCCCCATTGGACTGCATAAACAGTAGTTTCGTATCTGCCCCCAACTGACTCGAAACCTGTTCCACATAGCGGCGTAGGATCGGTGACAGGTAGGCATCGACCACCGTGGTATCACCGCGACTAATTAATTTAATCAGCGAACTGACTTGGTGAGAAACGGAAATCTGCGTAAACCCAATGGTTTGTACAATTTCCCGCAGTTTTTGTTCATGGTCCGGATAGCGATAGCCATGGAGCAGGACGATCGCACAGGCCCTTATCCCATCCCCATAGGCGGCGTTTAACTCTGCCATCAAAACATCACTCTTCTCCAGCGCCAGCAGCACTTCTCCTTCAGCACTCATCCGCTCTGGGATTTCGATCACCCGTTCGTAGAGCATTTCAGGCAAGGCGATCGCCCGCGCAAAGATATCAGGGCGGTTTGATAGCCAATCCGCAGGGCATCTCGAAACCCCTGGGTAATCAGGAGCAGGGTGCGATCCCCCTTCCGTTCCAGCAGCGCATTGGTCGCCACCGTAGTGCCCATTTTAATCGCAGCGATTTGGTGACTGGGAATGGGTTGCCCAGGTTCGAGGTTGAGCACCTGGCGGATCCCGGCGATCGCGGCGTCCTGGTAGCGATCGGGATTCTCAGACAGCAGTTTGTGAACTGTCAGATGACCGTCGGGATGCTGGGCGACGATGTCCGTGAAGGTTCCACCGCGATCGATCCAAAATTGGTATTTTCCAAGCATTGAAGGTTGTTCACTTTTCATGGCAGGCATGGGTCGCAGTGGTTATCTAGATCTACGATTATCGCTTAGCCCGATTGTTAAGGCTCCTGAGATTCGATTGATGAAGAACCCATCTGTTCGTTGATCGCCATCGAAGTCATAGGAATCTTTTACGGGATTGAGGTAGTTAGGCAATGACATAATGGTTTTCTCCAGGGAGTCTGCGGCGTTATTGACCAATATGCGAGAGCTTCCCAAGCCCGTCAATCATGGGTTGAAGATGGAATCATACAAATTTGCGTATAGTTCTACTCTCCCCAGATTCCCTGCTATAGTTTTGACTATGCTGATAGGAACCCTATGGATACTGAATATCTCAAGCGCTTTGTTACGCTGGCCAGCATGGAACAGATTAATTTCAGCCGTGCCGCCGACATTTTAAATATTCCCCAGCCCCATCTGACGCAGCAAATTAAGCGACTAGAGCAGGAAGTGGGGGCAGAGTTGTTCGATCGCAGTAAGCGCCCAGCCAAATTAACGCCCTCCGGCCAAGCATTTCTGCAAGAAGCCTCTGAGGCCCTGATTCGTCTCGATCGGGCTAAAATATCAGCCCAGTCGGCTGGGCGCGGTGAAGTAGGACATTTGCATATTGGCATTAATATTTCCCTCTCAAATAGCCGATTTCCGGACCTTCTCTTGGCGTTCCGCGATCGCTTCCCCAAAGTAGAAATTCGACTCCACGAAACCCTGGCTTCTGAACAAATTAGCCAGCTTCAAAATCAGCGCCTTGACATTGGTTTCCTCCATCTTTATGATCTAGAATCCTTTGACTATCGCAATGAATTTGAAAGTCTTGTGATCGCAGAGGAATCCCTCATGGTGATCCTCCCAGCGCGCCATCCCCTAGCCCAAAAAACCGCTATTAAAATTAGTGACCTCAAAGACGAGCCCTTTGTTTTGCCGTCGCTAGCGATCGCCGGGTTTCGCCATCAAATTATCAATCTGTGTCAGCGGGCAGGTTTCTTCCCAAAAATGCAGCAGGAGGCCACCTGGACAACCACTTCACTGAGTATGGTGGCCTGCGAAGTTGGCATTACAATTCTGCCGAGCCATGTGCAAAATCTCCAGCGATCGGGGGTTGTCTACCGGGCAATCGAGGGTGAAAGGCCCAAACTTCAGATTGTTGCAGTATGGAGCAAGGGGTCTGAGTCAAAGGTCTTGCAGAACTTCATTGAGGTGATTAGGCAGAAGGGGCTGGTTGATGGCGGTGCATAGCCTAATTAATCGACATCGATCGCCCATTTCCCACAAACCCTTTCACTTCCAGAACACTTTCAGTCAGTATGGTGTATAACGGCAGAGGGCGACTGGGTACAATGTCCCAGCTGTCTATTCTTGTTGCTTAAGGATTAAAGATTTATGGCGTTCAATGCAAGCATCCTCGGACTCAAGCCCATTGCAAAAGGTGCCTTTGGTGACGCTGTAGCAGCCTGGCAGCGTTTTCTTCAGCGCTCAGGCTTTCCCGTCGGCGCGATCGACGGTGACTTCGGCAAGGCCACGGACACCGCCACCCGCGCCTACCAGACCAAAAACCAGCTCAAGGTCACAGGCATCGCCGATCTGCCCACCTACCAGGTCGCCCTCAAACAAGGCTTCATCTTTGACATTCCAGGGGTGACGATCGCTCTCCTCCTCCAAGCCACAAACTTCAAGCTTGATGACGTCAAAGACCTGCAAAAGGCCCTCAACTCCGTTTTGACTGTCCCACCCTATCCCAAGTACCCCACCCGTCCTGCCCTCAAACTCGACGGCGGCTTTGGGGCCAACAGCACGCGGGCCTTGGTCGAAGTCTATCGCCAACTCGACGCCAACTTCAAACCCACCCTCACCAAAGCCCTGAGCGACAAAACCAAGAACAACTTAGGGGAGGACTTTGCCCCCGCCATGGACATCTTAGCGGAGTCTGCAAGACGGCTGCGCGTCCGCCTCAGCGGTGCAGAATGGTATCCCAAGTTCCCCGCTAGTACCTCCCTAGAAGACCTGACCTTCCCTTTTCGCCAATACGCCAAGGACTTTGAGAAAGCCCTCAAGGAAGCGGGGGCCAAAATCGAGATCGCCAATACCCTCCGGCCCCCGGAGCGCGTCTACCTGATGCACTATGCCACCAAGATCGCCAACGAGGACATCTATGCCGACGAGGTGCCCTATATGGCAGGCGTCGAAATTGATTGGGTCCACTACACCGATGCACTCTCGGTGCTGCGCGCCCAGGAAATGGTCGATGCCTACGAGATCGCCTATCCCCCAGCCCTACGCAGCAACCACACCCGAGGCCGGGCCGTGGATTGGTACATCACCTGGGACAAAGCCATCAAACTGAAGGACGCCACGGGCCGCACCGTAGAAATCAACCAACCCCGCAATAGCTTTGACAACGAAGACCTCTGGCGGGTGGGATCGACCTACGGCGTTGTAAAGCTAGCCGCCGATGCCCCGCACTGGTCCCTGGACGGATTCTAGGGCATCTCGAAAAAATAAGCGCACCAGCCAAACCATGGTGCGCTTGTATCCCTAACCCTTTCGGTGCAATATACCCGTTTGTCCTTAATTGTTAGAATAGAATCCATTTCCTGGAAAGTTCTGTACGTTCATACTGTCTTTATATTTGTGGGGGATCACCCAGGATGCCAATCAAGGTTCGCTTTCTTCCCGATGAAGCCACGACCGTCGCTGAAGCCGGAGAACCCCTCCTCAAGGTCGCCGATCGCGCTGGTATCGTGATCCCCACCGGATGCCTAATGGGATCCTGCCATGCCTGTGAAGTGGAGATGAACGGCGAGGAGGTCCGTAGCTGTATTACGGCTATACCGGACACCGCAGAAATTACAATAAACCTGTTCAGCGATCCAACTTGGTAGGGCCGATCGCGCTTTTTATAAGGTCCCGCATGCGCTTTGATATTCTGACCTTGTTCCCTGAGTTTTTTCGATCGCCCTTAGAGTCTGGACTACTGGCAAAGGCCTTGGCCAAGGGAATAGCCGAGGTCCACCTCACCAACCCTCGGGACTTCACGATCGGCAAGCACCGCAAGGCCGACGATGAGCCCTACGGCGGTGGTGTAGGGATGCTGATGAAGCCAGAGCCGATTTTTGCTGCCTTTGAGACGCTGCCCCAGTTGCCGAGGCGTGAGGTTATCTATATGACCCCCCAGGGCGAAGCGATGACACAAACCCTGCTGAAGGAGTTTGCCCAGCTCGATCAGGTGGTGTTGCTCTGCGGTCACTATGAGGGCGTAGACGAACGGGTGATGCACCTGGTGACGCGGGAGGTGTCCCTGGGGGACTTTGTGCTGACCTGTGGGGAAATTCCGGCCCTGGCGCTGCTCAATGGCACAATTCGGTTGCTGCCGGGGACGATCGGCAAGGAAGACTCCCTGAAGTTTGAGAGCTTTGAGGGGGAGGGGTTGCTGGATTATCCGCACTATACAAGGCCCCCAGTGTTTCAGGGGTGGGAGGTGCCGGAGGTGTTACTGTCGGGGCACCATGGGGCGATCGCCACCTGGAGAAGGCAGCAGCAAATAGAGCGGACCCGTGTTCGGAGACCCGATCTCTATGCGAAATGGTTGGCTAATCAGGATATCGATCATAATTAGGCAATACGGCCTTAGCTTAAATCCCATGAAACGCAACCTTCTCTCGCTTGGTTTAATGGCGATCGCCCTTGTCACCCTGACTGCCCCAGTTGAAGCAAAACGCAGTGGTGGCCGCAGCAGTGGCGGGTCGATCGAGCGTGCCCCCGTCAGCCGCCCGGACAGTCCCAATAATCCCAATAGCAATCCCAACAATAATCCCAATCGCAACAACTATGGCGGCGGCGGTCCTGGCTATGTCCCGGTGCCCTACGGCGGTGGCGGCGGCTTCTATGGTGGCGGTGGCATGGCGGGTGGGGCGATCGGGCGGAGTTTGTTTGACTGGATTATGCTCTTGGGCTTGATGGGCCTGGGCACCGGGGGGATGCTGATGTATTTCTCCATGCAGAAGCCGAAGGCCGGGAGCAAGCTGGCCGAGATGAATGACCTGGTGACCTTCAGCCAGATCCAAGTGGGTTTCTATGCCACCGACTGTCCGATTCAGAAGCAGCTCACCGACATTGTTGAGACCCTACAAAACGACGACAGCCGTGAACGGCTGGAGCAGCTTCAGGCCGTCACCCTGGCGATTCTGCGCCAGCCCAAGTTCTGGAGCCATGTCAAGTCTAGTTCCGAGACCTTTAAGAAGCGCTCCGAGGCCCAGGCCTCCTTCAACAGCCAGTCCATGGTGGAGCGGCGCAAATATGACCAGGAAAGTCTAACGCGGCGGGCGGGCCATGAAAAAGTGGTCAAACTCGCGCCCCTAACGGCCACAGAAGAAGACCAGCCCGCCGCCTATGTGGTGGTTTCACTCCTGGTGGGCAGCACCCATGATCAGCCATTGTTTGAGCCGATTCATTCTGCGGAGAGTTTGCGATCGGCCCTAGAGAAGCTGTCCGGGATGACCCAACAGGAATTGTTACAATTCGAATTCATTTGGACCCCTCAAGATCCCTCCGAAAGTCTGGGCTCTGAGGACTTGCTAGTGGACTTTCCTGATTTGCAGTTGGTTTAATTGCCATTTAATTTTGCAATTTTGGGCAATATTTTTTTGTGCCATTTCTAATTGGGAGAAGTATCCTGGAATCTGGTTTTCCGGGATGCATCGTCAGTTTAGTAATTTAAGCGAATGGGATTTGATCAAGGTTTAACACAACCCATTCCTTGTCAGGTATTCATTATTAGAATCAGCACACCAGAGGCAGTCATGGCAAATCAACGGATGCAAGCGATCGATACAACGCGCCTAGGCCTAGGTGTCCTTGCGGGCGCAATGCTTGCTCTGGGCGGTTGCAAACCCCAAGCCAAGGAAACCGCTCCCACCGCCGCTGCCCCCGCATCCAACAACCAGATTGCGATCAATCTGCCCAATCCGCCAGCTAATACCCTGCCTGTTCCCCCCAATCCCCCGAGCGGCATGCCCACCGTGCCCCTGAAGGCCCTTGACCCCATCCAAAGCGCCCCCGGTCGCCTCTCCCAGCCCCTCAAACATCGAAGCGCGATCCCTCTCGGCGGTCCTCCCTAGCCAACTAGAGCAGCCCCTGCAAGCGATCGCCCCCAAGCGCGTCCTCACCAAGCTGACTAATAAAGCCAAATCCCTCCTCCAACCCAAGGCCAAACCGCCGACCAAAATCGCTGCGGCCCCGGTTAAGCCTAAGCAAGTTCAAAAAAAACAGGCAAAACCCCAGGCTCCGATGGTCTTCGACCGACCGGAGGTCATCGCCCCACAGCCGCCCGCAGTGATGCCCCAGGTGAGCGTCGCGCCGTTGCCTACGGCCCCTGTCATCATGCCCGCTGCTCCGATCGCCCCCGCCCCCCCGTGGTTTCCCTAGTGGACCAGGTTGAAATTACTGGGGTGGCCCAGGTCGGTAACCAACTCCTGGTGGTCGCCCGAGGCCCCGGTGAAAGCAGTGCAAGGACCCTCGCCCCCGGTAGCTACCTGGCCTCCGGACGGATCCTTGTCAAAGCCGTGCGCCAAGCGGGTAAAGAGCCCGTGGTGGTGCTGGTGGAAAACGGCGTCGAAACCCTGCGCTCCGTCAGCGGTCAGCGGGCGATGTCAATGCGGTAAGGTTCGTTAAGAAAGTCCTACAACGGAGCCACAAATTTGTCGCTCCGCCTTAGGCTGAGGGAAGTTCTTTCCTTGGAACAGTCATGAGTCCTGCCGACCTGAGCCTCAATCCCGCCAGTCTGAAGCTTAACTACAGCGATCGCTACCGCTGTCCCCTCTGTCAGCATGGCACCCTATCTAGTCTCATCTTGATGGATGTATTTGCCTGCGACTTCTGCCGCCACATGTTTACAGCCAACCTAGAGAACCAGGTGCTGCGCGTTGAAGACAGTTTGCAAAATTTGGCTTGGCGTTGGAACGGCAGCGCTGGCTCGGCATTGGCCAGGGTGACGGCAGTCTCTCCGGTATCATGTGGAGCTTTTGTCTCGGCATCATGATTTTCCCCGCCCTGCTCGTGGGCCTGCCCATGCTAATCTTCGAACCCCTACCCGGCAGTGCAGCCAGTTGGTTTCCGGCCTTTTGGTTTGTGGCCACCTTGGTGCTCCATGGGACCATGGGGGCCTGGCTGCTGATGGAATATCACCAGTTTGCGCCCTACATTACGGCAAAAACGAGGTTGAGAATGTGGCGGACTAGAGCGTATAGGTGAACTTGTCCACAATCATCCCCGGCGTCAACACCCCACCGATCGCCCGGTGACCATAGGTCCCCACCTCCGGCACCAGCACCTGCTCATCCGTAAAGCCCACCAAATTCTCACCCCAGAACCGATACAGGCTCTCATCAAAGCGGAGATGCTCGATGGGTGCCACAATCTGGCCGTCTTCTACCCAGAAGCAGGCATAGCGGGTCATGCCCGTGATGCGGCCCGTGGGGCGATCGCTCCAGTTGAGATAATGCAGATTGGCCACATAGAGCCCCGTGCCTAGGACGCGCAGGACCTCATCGGTGGGAATTTCTCCAGGGGCAATTTCTAAGGCCCGTAGGGTCTCATCCCCATTGGCCCCATTGGCGGTCAGACCATATTCCTTGGCCGTGGCCGAAGCCACCAATAGCTGGGTTAATTCCCCCGCTGTGACGATCGGCACCTTCGGCGGCGCCACTTCTCCCAGTTCGTTAAACCGAGGCACTGCACTCTGGGCAAAATTCTCCCCAAAGCTCAATTTTTCGGATAGCCGTCGGCCCCCGCGCCGCATCGGGGCAAAACAACTGCCCCCCTGGCGGTAGGAGGCTTCACTTACCCCACCCCAGGAAAGCATTGAGGTGATTTCTGCCACCGCCGCTGGGGCAAAATAGGTGCGGTACTGGCCTCGGGGGAGTTTTTTCGGCGCCATGGAGAGCCGCTTGAGCTGGACCCTGGCCGCCTGAATCTGGCGCTGGTATTGGGCATCGTCCCAGACTTTGCCAGCGATCGTTCCCTTTAGGGCCTGGCCTTGGTCTGTAAAAATTGAATAGTCCAGACTGTAATTATCCGTGGCGAACCAATGGCGCTGCCCGGCTGAGTCCGCATAGCCCCGCAGCAACTGTCCGGCGCTATAGATGCCCGTAAAATCTAAATCCGCCACCAAAGAAAGGATCACGCCGGGTACGGACTCGGGAGAGAGCAACTGGCCAATGTGGGTTTCATGGCTTTTGGCCCCCCCAGTCGGGATGACGAGGTAAGGATTAATCGGCAACTGGGGCAACTCCTGCTGAAGCTGGTGCAGGGCCGTCATGGCCATTTCTCGATCGAGGCCCGTGCCCGTCATGGGGAATTCCCAATAGGCACTGCGGTCCGCCTGCATCAGGGTGAGCCGGGCCACGGCATCCTGGACAAACCCCGTCTGGCGGACCTTGGCCTGGTTGAACCGGACAAACTGGCTATCCTCCGCAAGCAACGTCAGTGTGAATTGCGCCTGACCCGCACAGGCCGAGTTGATCGCTTCGGCGATCTGGCCAAACTGCTCTTCTAGTTGATTCCAGGGGGAGATCACCTTGGGTGGTTCAATAACTTGATTCATCACTGCCACATCTGCCGTATCCATCTTAAGCATCTCCTCCAAACACCTCAACTTGGTCAAATACTGCCATAGGGGAGCCATGACCCACAGTAATGGCTTGGTTGGGCTCACCCTTGCCACAGGTGGGGGTGCCATACATCTGCCAACTGTCGCCATTGCCGAGCCCCGTCAGTCCGGCCCAAAACTGGGGGGTGATGCCTCGATAATTGGGGTTGCGTACCGTGCGGGTGAGTTTTCCATCTTCGATCAGCCGTCCGTATTCACAGCTGAACTGGAACTTATGGCGGCG
Organism: Alkalinema sp. RU_4_3; assembly: GCA_012031975.1. GTDB lineage: Bacteria > Cyanobacteriota > Cyanobacteriia > Leptolyngbyales > Leptolyngbyaceae > JAAUSA01. The sequence continues at coordinate 9,754 of JAAUSA010000029.1, forward strand.
ATCGTCAATCGACCATGACCGATTAGACTCCATATAGACCCCCCGTTCAATGGTGCTGATCAGCTCATCGAAGCTAGAGGTGCCGGGTTCTAGGTTGAGATTGGCCATGCGATCGATGGGTGGACGGTTCCAGGAACAGGCCCGGCCACAGGCCACGCCTTTCACGCCCAGTCGTTCCTGGCTCTCGATGCTGCCGAGGCCCCGGTGGAGTACCCCTTCTTTAATTAAATATTCCCTGGTGGCGGGGGCGCCAGTATCGTCGAAGGCATAGCTGGCAAATTCCCCTTGAATGGTGGGGTCAAAGGTAATGTTCATCAAAGGTGAGCCATAGACCAACTGGCCGAAGTCCTGGGGTTGGACGAAGCTGCCCCCGGCGTAGTTGCGCTCGTCGCCGAGGATGCGATCGAGTTCTAGGGGGTGGCCCACGCTTTCGTGGATTTGCAGCAGCATCTGATCCGGGGCGAGCACCAGTGTCGTGGTTTCCGTGGGGCAGTCGGGGGCGGTCAGCAGTTCGATGGCCTGGTGGGAGATCCGATCGACCCGCTCCCACAGGTCGGGCGTGACCAGGTGCTCCAGGCCCCCTTGAAAGCAACGGGCGTACCAGCCATTGTCCGATCGCCGCTGGGTGACATTGCCTAGCTGGGCCGTGGCGGCAAAGTCTGTGCTGATCCGGTAGAAGCGTTGGTAGACCTCGGAGCCATTGCTGCTAACAAACCAGGTCTCGGTTTTGGTGAGCAGGACGCCTGCGCTGACTTGGACAATTTGGTCGGAGGTTTTGAGGCGTCGGCAGATTTGGCTGAGGAGGTCGTTGATTTCGCCGGGGTGAGTTTGTTAAAGCTAGCTTCGTAGGGGGAGCTGTATTCCCCGACCATGCGGGGGCGCACCGTGGGGGAGGTGGGGGTGAGCTTCCACAGGCTCGCGGTGATGGCAGCTTGGTAGGCGCGTTCGGCAGTGGCTTTGACGGAGTCAGGGTGAAGATTTTGGGTGGCAGCGTAACCCATCTGGCCCCGCACCAATACCTCGACCATGATTCCCTGGGATATTGTGGTGCCGTTTTGTTCCGGGTGGCCGTCCCGCAGCGATCGCGCCATCTGGGTTTCCTGGGTGCCCCGCGGGCCTACCCAGGTGGCCTCTGGGAGGTCTAGCTGATTTAAAAGGTGGATAAGTTGAGCAATCATCTTAAAGGGTAGAGGCAGAGGTGCAATTTTCAGGAGTTAGGGCCATCGAAGGACCCACAAAAAGTTGGTAAAGTTTGAAAGATATGGATTTAGTAAAAATGCCTGGATTCGCATGGGTTAAGCATGCAGCATCCTGACAACGGATTGAGTATCAAAACCATCACTTCAGAGCCAGTGACTGCTTAGAAAGCCCCTACTAAAAGGTTCCTCAGGCAGTTGATCTCGATGGTCGATTGCGATGAATCTGGCCTCCAATTACCGTACGTCCGAGAATCTGGAGACCCATATTCTATGGGTTGTCGGCAAAATGGACAAATTTTCTTTGTTTCCCCCACCTAGCTGCGATGCCAGATGGCCTGGCCACCGGGTTGGTCGATGAGGGTGATCCCGGCAGTCTTGAGTTGGTCGCGGATGGCATCGGCCTGTTTGAAGTCCTTCGCGGCCTTGGCGGCGGCGCGATCGTTAATCAATTGTTCGATATCCTGGTTCGAGAGGCCGCCCTCCATGGGTTGGGTTTGCTCAAACATGGCAGTCAGCCCCAGCACTTCGGCCAGCTTGGTCAGAGTTAGCCATTGGCACTGAAGGGTGGGGTTGTCGAGGCTGGTTTTACCTTGGTGGGTCAGGAGGTTGGCCTCGCGCTGGAGGCTCTTGGCCAGTTCGTAGAGGACCGACAGGGCGCCAGCACTGTTGAAGTCGTCGTCCATGAAGTGCTGGAACTGCTCGATCGCCCCCTGGTCCAAAACACCATTGTCCAAAACACCATTGTCCTTGGCCCAGCCAAGCTTCTCCCCCAGCTCGGGGCCGAAGAGCAGACCCGCTTTTAGGGTGGCCCAGCCGTTGGTGGCGGCAGTGATCGCTTCGTCGGTGAAGTCGATGGGTTTGCGGTACTGGCCGCCCAGGACGAAGAGGCGCAGGGCCATGGGATCGATCTGGGCCTTGTCGAGTAAATCCCGCACGGTGGTGAAGTTGCCCAGGGACTTGGACATCTTTTCGCCGCCCACGTTCACCATGCCGTTGTGCATCCAGTAGGTGGAGAGCGGCACCCCTGTTGCCGCCTCGGACTGGGCGATTTCGTTTTCATGGTGGGGGAAGATCAGGTCACCGCCGCCCATATGGAGATCGATCTGGTCGCCGAGCGATCGCGCACCATGGCCGAGCATTCGATGTGCCAGCCCGGACGGCCCGGACCCCAGGGCGACTCCCAGCTAGGCTCGCCGGGTTTGGCCCCCTTCCAGAGGGCGAAGTCGAAGGGGTGATGCTTTTTGGGATCGGCTTCGACGCGACCACTGGCTCCGGCCTCCATGTCGGCCAGGTTGCGCTTGGAGAGTTTGCCGTAGTCGGCTTTCTTTTCGACTGAGTAATAAACGTCACCTTCGGCAGCGTAGGCGATCCCCTTGGTTTCGAGTTCGTGGATCAGGCGTTTGATCCCGTCGAGGGTGTGGGTGGCGCGTGGGTACTCATCGGCCCGGCGAATGTTGAGGCGATCCATGTCCTCGAAGTAGGCGGCAATGTACTTATCGGCCACGGCCTCCATGGTGGAGCCGTTTGCCTTGGCGCGCGTTAGGATCTTGTCGTCGATGTCGGTGAAGTTTTGCACATAGCGCACGCTGTAGCCCCGCCACTCGAAGTAGCGGCGCACCGTGTCCCAGACGATGTAGCACCGGGCATGGCCCAGGTGGTTGTAGTCGTAGACCGTCACACCGCAGCAGTACATCGTGACAATACCAGGTTGCAGGCTTTGGAAGACTTCTTTGCTGCGGGTGAGGGTGTTGTAGAGGGACAGGGCCATGGCAAAATAGGGCTAAATTTTGAAAATGAATACGCTAACCTAGAAGTCTAGCCGATCGCTATGGCTAAGTTTAAGGACCCATTTTCAAGCGCCCATTTTAAACCCCGTCAATCGCCCACCCGACCCCTAGGCCCAATTCCTATGACCGTTGCAACTTCTCCGGTTCCGACCGCCATGGAGGCCCCCAAGCATGGCCTCCCCGTCACGATCATCACAGGCTTCCTCGGCAGCGGCAAAACCACGTTGCTCAATCACATCCTGACGAATCAGCAGGGCCTGAAGACGGCGGTGCTGGTCAATGAGTTTGGGGAAATCGGCATCGACAATGAGCTGATCGTCAAGACCGACGAAGATGGCACCCTGGTGGAGCTGAGCAACGGCTGCATCTGCTGCACGATCAACGAAGACCTGATGAACGCGGTTTACAAAGTATTAGAGCGCGAAGAGAAGGTGGACTACCTGGTGGTGGAGACCACGGGCCTGGCGGATCCGCTGCCTGTGGCGCTGACGTTTCTCGGTTCGGAGCTGCGGGATATGACGCGCCTGGACTCGATTATTACGGTGGTGGACTCCGAGAACTTTAGCCTGGACCTGTTCAACAGCCAAGCAGCGGAGAGCCAACTGGCCTACGGCGACATCATCCTGCTCAACAAGTCGGACCTGGTTTCGGAAGACACCCTCGACCAGTTGGAACTGCGGATTCGCGATCTCAAGGATGGCGCCCGCATCCTCCGCACCACCAAGGGCAATGTACCCCTGTCCCTGCTGCTGAGCGTCGGGCTGTTTGAATCCGATCGCTACTACGAACCCGAGGGCAAGGCCCACGACCATAGCCACGACCATGCACATAGCCACGATGATCACGCCAACTGCGATCACGACCATGGCCATTGCGAGCATGACGACCATGCAGGCCACAGCCATGCAGAACACAGTCACGCAGAGCATAACCACGACCATAGCAACTGCGATCATGACCATGGCCACTGTGAACATGAGGGTGAGCATGATGACCATGCAGGCCATAGCCACGCGGGCCATGACCATAGCCACCATCATCACGCCCATTCCGATCACCTAGCCATTGATGGCTTTACCTCGGTCTCGATCGTCAGCGACAAACCCTTCAGCATCCGCAAGTTCCAGCATTTCCTCGACAACCAGATGCCCGCCAACGTGTTCCGGGCCAAGGGCATCCTCTGGTTCGACGAAAGTCCCAAGCGCCATATCTTCCACCTCTCCGGCAAACGCTTCTCCCTCGATGACGACCAATGGAAGACCGACGAGCGCAAAAACCAGCTCGTCCTGATCGGCCAAAACCTCGATCATGACAAACTCCGCCGGGAAGTCGAAGCCTGCTTGACGGTCAAGAGCGTGGCCCGAGGTAAGGGGTTTGGGAAGTAGTTTGCCACCGGGTGCTGAACCGCGCCAAATCTGGGTCTGCCAGCACCGGAACTGTCAGGCCCAGGGATCCGAGGGCCTGTTAGCGGCGTTTGTCTCCGTGATGGGGGAGGCGATGGTGCGGGGGTGCGAATGCCAGGGCCAATGCAACCTGGGGGCCACGGTGCGGGTGCTGCCCGACCAGGTGTGGTATTGCCGCGTCAAGGTGGCCGATGTGCCGGAGATTATTGAGACCCATATTCGGGGCGATCGCCGGTCGATCGGTTGCTTCACCCTCGGCTCCATGGCTAGGGGATTGTGAAGCTGATTGTGTGCATTGGATTAAGCGATCGTTAAAGCTTCCTAAAAATACCACCCAAGGATGCCCAGATATCTATCCCAGGCAGTAGAGTTAATTCGCGGCTTTCCAGCTAATTTGTATAGATATGCCGCAGCGCGAGCGCGTTAGCGCATATTGAGTCAGGAGCCAGATGTTCGGAGCCAGATGTTCGAGAGAAGCGGATCCTGTCTATGCCCAGTCTGTCTTTTTCCGACCTTAGGCGATGAGTGTGAAGGGCAGATGAAATTTTGCATCCTGGGTGACAAGGATTTGACGAACTCGTTGAATCTACCTGGATTCGGTGTTTGAATTTTATCAGGGGGAGTTGCTTTGTGACTCCGTACGTTTAGGGACGTATCTACTGAGCTAGGGTCTGTGTTTATCGAGTTCATCAGCGGAAAAGTTGTTGGTTAACCCATAAGTTGCTCGTCAGCTTGAAGTTGTCTATCAGTGGAACTGCGGTGAGATGTCTCAATGGTAAACCAGGTGGAAAAGGAGACTGCACTCTGAATCACAGTTCTCGGAATATTCTGGGATTTTTCTGTGGATTCATTATCTAATGCAGGTTGTAGAGGTTGCCCGGCAGTTTTGCCGAGGTCGGCTCTGGCGCTAGATCTGCAGCAAATAAAAAATTGCTTAGAGAATTTCTGCAATGCGAGAACTGACTTCCAATCATCACACCTTTTCTGAGCCCTTGGACAACGAGCGGCGTCTACTCGATCCGGTCACGCCTCGGGGGCGATCGGAGTTTCGTGCCATCCGACCTCGTGTATCCGTTGTCACACCAGCCTATAATGAGGCGTTGATCATTCAGAGCCATTTGGCTTTGCTCTGCGACTACATGCGATCGCTTGAATCCCAGTACGACTGGGAAATTCTGGTGGTCAATGATGGGAGCCGGGACGGGTCGGGTCACCTGGCCGATCAGTTCGCCCAGGTCCAGCCCAAGGTTCGGGTGGTGCACCACCGGATTAACCAAGGTCTGGGGCAGGCTCTGCGTACGGCCTTTGAGGAGGCGCGCGGGGACTATATTGTCGTGATGGACTTAGATTTGAGCTATTCGCCCGATCACATTGAGCGGCTTTTAGATCGGATTTACAGCACAGGCGCTGGCATGGTCGTGGCCTCTCCCTACATGCCGGGTGGTTCCATCGACAATGTGCCTTGGTTCCGGAAGGAGTTGAGTATCTGGGCCAATCGTTTTCTGTCCTTTGCTAGCAAGCGCAGTCTCGCGACACTAACCGGGATGGTACGGGTCTATGATGCCGAGTTTGTGCGGATGCTGCATCTGCGATCGCGCGGCATGGATATCAATCCGGAAATCATCCATAAATCCATGCTGCTCTTGGCACAGATTGAGGAAATTCCGGGGCACCTGCACTGGCTCAAAAGCCTAGAAGCACCCGCACCCAGGGGCAAAAAGCCCAAGAAACGCGGCAGCAGCATGAAGATTCTCCGACATACGTTGGATGTTCTGTTTTCGGGATTTTTGTTCCGACCTGGATTTTTCTTTGTGCTTCCGGCGGTGATTTTGTTTGGGATTTCGCTCTATGCCAACATATGGTTTTTGATCCATTGTGGAACAGAATTGCCAGGGGCTGGCGGCGACCCCACCGTGGCTGTGGCCCATGCCTTCCAGCGTGCGCCCCATACCATCACAATTGGTGGCATTACCCTAATGCTATCGATTCAGCTCCTTAGTCTGGGGGTATTGTCATCCCAGAGTAAGAGTTATTTTGAGGAACTATTCTCCCTCGGCAGTGCAACCTACCGCCGGGCGGGCGATCGACGTCGATCGACGCGTTAGAGAGAAGAAATGTTGCCTGTTGCTAAACGTTTGTCGCATAAATTTTAAGGAGATCAGATATGGTTGCTACCCCAGTTAAGCCAGCTTTCATGACCCTGCCCTCTGACCAGGAGGCTTCGGGCCGCACCTTGGGTGAAGCGGAAATTGCTCTGGTGACGGAGGCGATCCGCAGCGGCACCTTGACCGCCACTAAGGGTCGAATGGTTAAGGGTTTGGAGAAGCGGTTTGCGGAGATGATTGGGGCGAAGTATGCCTTCGCTTGCAATTCGGGGTCCGGGGCGATTCACTGTGCTGTGGCGGCGATTAACCCCAAGCCCGGTGATGAATTTATTACAACTTCTATTACGGATATGGGCGGGCTCACCCCGATTCTCTATCAAGGTGGTATTCCGGTCTTCGCTGACGTTGATCCCAACACCTGGAACGTCACGGCTGAGACCATTGAGCGCTGCATTACCGATCGCACCAAGGCGATCATTGTCACCCATATTTTCGGCAATCCCTGCGAAATGACCGAAATCATGGCCCTGGCCGATCGCCATGGCATTCCCGTGATTGAGGACTGCGCCCAGGCTTACTTTGCGACTCACAAGGGTCAAAATGTTGGCACGATCGGCAAAATCGGCTGCTTCAGTCTGCAGCAGGGCAAGCATATCACCACGGGTGAAGGCGGCCTGGTGGTGACCGATGATGAAGAGATGGCCCATCGCCTGTACCTGTTCATCAATAAAGGCTTTGACTACGGCAAGCCCCAGCAGCCCGATCACTTCTTCATCGCCCTGAATGGCCGCATGAGCGAACTCGTCGGTGCCGTGGCCCTAGGTCAGCTCGATAAGCTCCAGGGTGTGGTGGATTCGCGCCAAGTGGCGGCTGACAAGCTGACCGCTAAGCTCGCTGGGATTCCTGGCCTGCATACCCCCGAGCCCAGTGCCTCCAACACCCATGTCTATTGGAAGTACGCCCTGCGGGTGGATAAGAACATCATCCGAGATGGGGCCGTGGGTCTGGCGAAAATGCTGAAGGAAGAGAAGGGGATTTTCTCCGCCCCTCGCTACATTCAAAAGCCTGCCTTCCAGTGCGAGATTTTTGAAAAGCAAATTACCTTTGGGGATTCCAACTGGCCGTTTAACTTGGCCACGCCGGAGGCTGTGGACTACACGCCTTCTAAGTTCCCTGGAACCTTCTCGGGCCTAGAGTGGGTGCTGGTACTGCCCTGGAACGAGCGCTACACCGATGCCCATATTGACTATATTGCCGAGGCCGTCAAGGAAGCTGTGGCTCGCCTCAGCTAGGTTTTCTGACAAACGCTGGGGGCGCTGCAAGCGCCCCCTACTAAATCCCAACCCTAAACTCCAAATTAGATTCATCATGACAAACATTGTGAAGTACGGCCTGATCGGTGCTGGTGGTATCGCCCAGGCCTATGCCCAAGCCTTTGAAAGCAGCACAACTTCTAAACTCGTGGCCGTGGCCGATGTCCGGCCCGAGGCCGCCCAGGCCCTGGCCGAGCGCCTCAGCGCCACCTACTATCCCTCCTATCAGGCGATGGTCAGCAGCGAAGAACTGGATGCGGTGATTATTTGCACCCCGCCGATCACCCATTTGGAAATCGCTGGCCACTGCCTGGAAAATGGCATTAATGTGCTCTGCGAAAAGCCCCTGAGCATTGATTCGGAAAGCGCCAAGCAGATGATCGCCATCGCCCAAAAGGAAGGCAAGCTTCTGACCATGGCCTCCAAGTTCCGCTATGTGGAAGATGTGATCAAGGCCAAGAGTCTAATGGCCTCCGGCATCCTCGGTGAAATCATCCTGTTTGAAAATGCCTTCACCGCCCGCGTGGACATGAGCAACCGCTGGAACGCCAACCCTGCCATTAGCGGCGGCGGCGTCCTGATCGACAATGGCACCCACTCCGTGGATATCATGCGCTATTTCCTCGGCCCCTTGAGCCAGGTGCAAGTCTTTGAGGGCAAGCGGGTCCAGACCGATGCGGTGGAAGATACCGTACGGATTTTTGCCAAGAGCGAAACGGGCGTGATCGGCAACGTCGATCTCTCCTGGAGCATCAACAAGGACCTCGATAGCTACATTCGAATCTACGGCACCCAGGGCACGATTTCGATCGGCTGGAAGGAATCCAAGTACAAGCAGACCTCCAGCCCCGACTGGATTAAGTTTGGCAATGGCTATGACAAGGTCCAGGCCTTCGGCAGTCAGCTGGACAACTTTGCTCGGGCGATCCATGGCGAAGAAAAGCTGCTGATTACCGCCGCCGATGCCCTGGCCTCGGTGCAGGTGGTCGAAACGGCCTACGCCGCCATGCGCAATAACCAATGGACCGCTGTTCCCGCGATCCCACAATTGCAAGCTGTCTAAGACTCGGCGAATCCGGAGTTTGGTAGCGTGATTGCTGCCGAACTCCGGCCCATCAAACTTAATCTTTGGAAAATTTCCATGGCTGCGAGAATTCATTCCACCGCAATTATTGAAAATAATGTCTCAATCGGCGAAGGTAGCTCCGTCTGGGACAATGTGCATATTCGATTTGACAGCACCATTGGTGAAGAATGCATTATTGGTGAAAAGAGCTATCTGGCCTACGGGGTCAAGATTGGCGATCGCGTCAAAATTAATGCCTTTGTTTATATTTGCAATGCGGTGACGATCGAAGACGGCGTGATGATTAGTGCGGGGACGATTTTTACCAACGATCGCTTCCCCCGCGCCACCACCTCGGATTTGAAACAACTGCGACCCTCCGATCCCGACGAGCATACGCTGCCCACCTTGGTTAAGGCCGGGGCCACCATTGGGGCGGGCTGCACCATCGGCAATGACCTGTCCATTGGTCGGTTTGCCATGGTGGGCATGGGGAGTTTGGTCACTAAATCCGTGCCGGACTTCCATCTTTCCATCGGTCACCCGGCCAAATCCGTCGGGGCCGTCTGCCGTTGTGGTCAGCTTTTGACCCGGTTTCCCGAGGGGGCAGACGCCTTCACGGGGGATATTGAATGCCCTAGCTGTGGCCTCAAATACGCGATCGATCGCGGTGAGGTCATGGAGTTAAATCCACCTAGCTAGGTTTCCCAACCCGATCTCAGCCTTCAGTCCTTCAAACCTTTTTCACCATGACAGAGCGTATTGCAGTAATCGGCGGCGGCATTCTGGGCATGACCCTCGCCCTGCGCCTAGCCCAACAGGGTAGACAGGTCAGCCTCTATGAAGCGGGCGATCGCTTTGGCGGTCTGGCCGATGCCTGGGAACTGGGGGATGTCCAATGGGATCGCCACTACCATGTCACCCTGCTGTCGGATTTAAAACTCCGGGGTCTGCTGGAGGAACTCGATCTCGATCGCCAAATGGAATGGGTGGAGACCAAACGGGTTTCTTCACCGATGGCAAATTGTTTTCCGTGTCGAATACGGTGGAGTTTTTGAAATTCCCTGTGCTGGGGCTGATTGATAAACTGCGCCTGGGCTATTCGATTTTCTATGCCTCGAAAGTGACCAACTGGCGACGGCTGGAAAAACTGACCGCTGTGCAGTGGCTTGAAGGGATCGCCGGAAAAAAAGCCTTTGCTAAGGTCTGGATGCCGCTATTGCGATCGAAGCTAGGCGACAACTATGGCAAGGCCTCGGCTTCCTTTATCTGGGCGATCATTGCCCGGATGTATGCGGCGCGCCGTAGCGGACTGAAAAAAGAGATGTTCGGCTATTTGCCCGGCGGCTACGATCGCATGCTGAAGCGGTTCGAGGAAGTGCTGAGTCAGAATGGTGTCGAGCTCTACCTCAATCATGCCGTAGAATCCGTGGTGGCCCAGCCTGATGGGGGTGTGGCGCTGAAGTTTAGCAATGGGTCTAGGGCGGAGGTGGATCAGACGGTGCTGACGATCGCCTCGCCGATCGCCGCCAAGGTTTGCCCAGGCCTGTCCGAATGGGAGCGCGAACGCCACAATGCCATTGAATACCAGGGCATTGTCTGTGCTTCGGTGCTGCTCAAGAAAGCGATTTCGCCCTTCTATGTCACCAACATTACCGACACCTGGGTGCCCTTTACTGGGGTGATCGAAATGACGGCCTTGGTCAATCGATCGGAATTTGGCGGGCGCCATTTGGTCTATTTGCCGAAATATGTGCCCGTGAACGATCCCATCTTCCAGGAGAGTGATGAAGCCATCCAAGACCGCTTCCTGGGGGCCTTGGTGCAGATGTATCCCCACTTTAGTCGGGAGGATGTCTTGACCTTTAAGCTCTCCCGCGTCCGTCAGGTGTTCGCCGTCACGGGGCTGAACTATTCCCAAAATCTGCCGCCCATGCAGACCACGGTGCCCGGTGTCCATATCATCAATTCAGCCCATATTCACAATGGCACCCTGAATGTGAACGAGTCGATTATCCTAGCGGAAAATGCCGCCCAAACTATTCCCCAGACGAGCCGCAAACCCTTAGTGCTGCGGTAGTGTAAATTTCCAAGCGTTTCTGAGTCCGTTCTGTTCGCTCCGTTGGTGCTGATACCCTTTACCTCCTTTTTTAACCATGTCTAACCGTAAGCCACTGGCTAGTCTGTCCTTGGATCTTGATAATCAATGGTCCTACATGAAAACCCACGGGGATGAGGGTTGGGAAACCTTTCCGACCTATTTGCCCCTGTTGATCCCGCGTGTTTTGGATCTGCTCGATGAGCAGCGTCTGCGGATTACCTTCTTCATCGTCGGACAAGATGCGGCCCTGCAGAAAAACCACGCGGCCCTGCGAATGATTACCGATCGCGGCCATGACGTGGGCAACCATTCCTTCCGCCATGAGCCCTGGCTCCACCTCTACAGCGAAGACGAACTCGATAGTGAGATCGCCAGCGCCGAAAAGCATATCGAACTGGCCACGGGTCAGCGCACCAACTGCTTCAGAGGCCCTGGATTTAGCCTGTCGCGCACGGTGCTCAAGGTGCTGGCCCAGCGGGGCTATGTCTGTGATGCCTCGACCTTTCCCACCTTCATGGGACCCCTGGCGCGCATGTATTACTTCATGACGAGCAAACTCAGCAAAGAAGAATTAGAACAGCGCGATCAGCTCTTTGGCAAAATGCAGGATGGTCTGCGCCCCCTAAAGCCCTATCGCCTCCAAACAGAAGTGGGGGATTTGATGGAAATTCCGGTCACCACCATGCCCTGGTTTAAGATCCCCATTCACGTCAGCTATTTGCTCTACCTGAGTGTCTATTCCCCATGGATCGCCATGTTGTATTTCCGGATCGCCCTATTCATGTGCAGGATCACCGGGGTCCAACTGTCCCTGCTGCTCCATCCCCTGGACTTCATGGGCTGCGATGACAATATTCCAGAGATGTCCTTCTTCCCGGCCATGAATCTACCCGTGGAACGCAAACTCAAATTCATGCGCAAAATCTTCCAATTGCTTAACAAGAACTTCACCATGCTGACCATGGAGGAGCATGCCAAGGCCCTGCGTCAGCAGCCAAAACCTGTGCCCCTGCGGACGCCGGCGGCGATCTCACTCCCCTAGAACCGACCATAACAGGCATGAAGCACCATAACCTTAAGTTCCCATGGCGGGCCTTAAGGTTATTTCATCCCAAAACATATTAATATATTACACTATTAAGGAAATGTGATTCAGGACCTTCATCTACCCCTCGGGTCTCTACCTTCCGCTATACGACTTTTGGTAGATTATCGGTCTCAAACGATGGCTTATTTCTAGTTTCCCCTACGGTATCGGCCTTTGCGGATATCTACCCTAGGGCTGTTGTGGTCAAGGGCGCTGGGGTGTTTATATAGACTCAAGGTTGTGTTTGTACCGCTTAAATATCTATTGCACGCTTGACTGCGCCCGTGACCATGTGGTGCGGTTTTAGGTATGTCGCATATCCAGCATTTTATCGCTTAAGTTTTTGTCCTAGGTTCGTTATGTCAAGCAGGTTTGCCCGTGGAATGTTGTGCTGTCTTTACTTGTTCGAGGTAAGTGCGCTATGAAACTCCAAGAATATAAGCCTGTGCTAGTGGGAGCGCAGCTCTGGCATCCCCATCGATCGACCCAGTCTTCTAGAAAGCGCCTGATCGATATCTTGGGAGCGCTGATTGGATTGACGGTCCTAGCTCTGCTGTTTATCCCCGTGGTGATCGCCATTCGCCTAGACAGCCCAGGTCCGATTTTCTATTCCCAGGTCCGCTATGGCCTGAGGGGAAGGACCTTTCGGATGACTAAGTTTCGATCGATGGTGGTCAACGCTGATGCGTTAAAGCACCAGGTCAAAAATGAGGCCCAGGGCTTGGTGTTTAAAAATAGCCAGGATCCTCGGGTGACCCGCGTGGGTCGCTTTTTGCGCAAGACCAGTTTGGATGAGTTTCCCCAGTTTTGGAATGTGCTGGTGGGGGATATGAGCCTGGTGGGGACCCGGCCCCCCACCTCCGACGAGGTGAAGCGCTATGAGGGCCACCATTGGAAGCGTCTGGCCGTCAAACCTGGGATTACGGGGGAATGGCAGGTGAATGGGCGATCGTCGGTGTTGGATTTTGAGGATATTGTCGATCTGGATCTGCGCTATCAGGAGCGTTGGACTGTGCTCTACGATCTGAGCCTGATCTTCAGAACGGTACTCGTGGTCTTTACCGGGCGAGGGGCCTACTAGGAAGGCTATTCACCGCCTCTGAGTTTCAATTGACCGTCCAAAACATCCTGGGCTCAACCTGGGATGTTTTTTGTTGCCTATTTGTCAACATACCGGAGGGAATAGGCCGTAGGAGGAATGCCATGGTCCGAAGATCCCCCATAGGAGAGATGAGCAAATAGACATTGATCCGGCTTAATGGGGACAGAATTCCATGCTTAATCCTAAGAAATCCTGTGCCCCCTGTCTTGCCGTTAATTGTGAGAGGCTTCATCCATGAAATCCAAGACCGCTAATCCCTCTGGAGTTCGTTCTGCCTCACTTGAGGCCGGAGGTCCCTCTGATTTACAGCGCTATTGGCAGGTCCTAGGCCGTCGCTGGAAGCCCGCCGCTGCTGTGGCGATCGCCACCACCGCTGCATCGGCTGGTCTGGCTACGTTTCAGAAGCCGACCTACAATGCCACGGGCAAGCTGCTGATTCGGAGCAATCGCCTCTCTGTGCTGACGGGCCTCGGCGGTGATGCCTCCGCCACCACCAATAACCTGGGGGCACTCTCCCAATTGAGCCAGCAGAGTACCCCCGTCCGCACGGAGGCTGAAAACGTTCTCTCTCGCCCGGTCCTCGAAAAAACCATTGAAGTCCTGAAACTCAAGGACAAGATGGGAAAACCCATCCGGGTTGAGGATTTGATGCTCAAGGTGAAGGTGAAGGAAGTCTCCGGGGCCGACGTGCTCAAGGTGGTCTACGACGACCGCGATCCGCGCAAAGCCGCTGCGGTGGTCAATCAGATCATGCAGCAATATATGCAGCTCAACGTCCAGAACAACCAGTCCGAGGCCGTTGCTGCCCGCCAATTCATTGCCCAGGAATTGCCCAAAACTGCCTCCGTGGTTGAGCAGGCTGACGTGGCCCTACGACTCTTTAAAGAGCGCAATCAAGTCACCGATCTAGCTGGGGAGGAAAAGCTCCTGGCCCAGGCCCTCGGGAACCTGGAGGGGGAAATGACGCGGGTGCAAACCGACTTGACCGATGTCAGTAGCCGCTACGGCAACCTCAACGGCAAGATTGGCATGGATACCCGCGAGGCGATCGCCGCCGCACCCTCAGCCAGTCCACCAGCGTCCAGCAGTCCCTCCAGCAGCTCCAGCAAATCCAGGCCCAGCTTGCCCTAGAGCGTGCCAAATACCAGGACAATCACCCAGTCATCATCAATCTCATTGAGAAGGAAGCCGCCCTGCGTCAAATTCTCCGCACCCGCATTGGTCAGACCGTCGGGGAGCAGGTCGTCCCCGATCAAAGTTTGAACATGGGGGAAATTAAGCAAAGCCTAATTAAGGACTATGTGAGTGCGGAGGTGGCCCAATCGGGTCTCACCCAAAAATACAAAACCCTGTCCGGTGCCCGCGAAAGCTACCGTGCCCGCCTCAGTCGTCTGCCCCAACTGGAGCAGGAACAACGCACCCTCCAGCGCCGCTTGGACGTGGCCCAGAACACCTATGCCACCCTGCTCAAGCGTCTCCAGGAGGTCCAGCTCGCCGAGCGCCAGGCCATTGGTACCGCCCGATTGATTGAGGCCGCATCCCCGCCGCTTAAGCCCAGCGGCTCCACCAAAGTATTGACCCTGGCCCTTGGGGGCATCTTGGGTCTGTTGCTGGGCAGCGCCACCGCCAGCTTCCTAGAGATGCGCGATCGCTCGATCAAAACCGTCAAAGAAGCCCGCGACCTGTTCGGCTATACCTGGCTGGGCACCATTCCCTACTTCGGCAAGCAGCCTAAGCGCCGTCAGCCCAACTGGACGGTGCCCGCCCTGCCCGTGCGGGATATGCCGCGATCCCTCGTGAGTGCCGCCTACCGGATGATCCAGGCCAATTTGAGATTTTTGAGCCTCGATCGCACCCTAAAAACCCTGGTGATTACCAGCTCCGTACCCAAGGAAGGCAAATCGACGGTGGCGGCGAATTTAGCGGCGACCATGGCCCAGTTGGGGCGGCGGACGCTGTTGATTGACGCCGATCTGCACAATCCTTCCCAGCATCACATATGGGGAATCTCCAATGTGGAGGGCCTGAGCGATGTCGTGGTGGGTGGAATTACGGCAGCGAAGGCGGCCCAGCCTGTGTTGGACAATCTCTCGGTGCTCTGTGCGGGATCGATGCCGCCCAACCCCCTGGCGCTGCTGGATTCTAAGCGGATGTCATTGCTGATCGATAGCCTAGAAGATCAATACGACTGTATTTTGCTGGATGCGCCCCCCCTGGTGGTGGAGGCAGAAGCACTTACGTTGGGGCGAATTACCCAGGGGATTTTGCTGGTGACGCGCCCAGGGGTGGTGGATCTCGAAAGTGCCCGGACGGCGAAGGAATTGCTGGACCAGTCCAATCAGCCAGTGCTGGGCATGGTGATTAACAGTGCGATTTTGGAGGGGGATGCATTGCGATCAAATTATTACAGCGACGAACCCCGTGTACCCGTGGCGGAGGCCATGGCCGTACGTTAGGTGCATCCTTTAATCCCAGGTCCCATTTAATAAACCCAATTTAAACCATGCGTTCTCAACAAGTTACAGCCTTGGGCCTACTGACGGTCCTGTCCTTTCCCTGGGGTGCGATGGCCCAAACACTCCTGCCACCTGCTCGGCAAATAGAGACGCCAGTGGCAGTGATCATGAGTCCGACAACCTTGGGGAGCTATCGGTTTGGGCCAGGCGATCAGTTGGAAATTAATGTGTTTGACAGTGTGGATCTGTCAGGGAGCCGGTTGGTGGCGCCTGATGGGACGATTACGCTGCCGTTGATTGGAGTAGTGCAGGCGAATGACCGTACGGCGGCGGAATTGGCTGTGGTATTGCAGGAGCGGTTTTTAACCTATTTGAAGAAGCCGATCGTCACGGTGACAGTAGCGCAGTTTCGGCCTCTTTTGATTAGTATTGCCGGGGAGGTGCGGCGTCCGGGTCCGGTGCAGATGAAGAATGTGCCATCGGATTTGAAGCAGAATATTACGATAGATAATACCAATCCCAGTTTGCCGTCGCTGAGTGCGGCGCTCAAGGAGGCGGGCGGGGTGACGCGCGCGGCGGATATTAGTCAAGTGGTGATTAAGCGGCGGGGGCAATTGTTGAAGTTTGATTTATGGCAGGGGTTGACCTCGGAGAATGCGCCCCAGGATCAGATGCTCCAGGATGGGGATGCAATTTTTGTGCCGAAGATTGTGGCGGGGTCGCCGAAAATCGATCCGCGACTGGTGGCCAAATCGACGATCGCCCCCCAGTCGGTCAAGGTGCGGGTGGTGGGTGAGGTGAAGAAGCCCGGTGAGTTTGATATTCCGCCGAACAGTACGGTGTCTAGTGCCATGGCGATCGCCGGGGGCGCGACGGATAAGGCGAAGCTGACGAAGGTGGCGCTGGTGCGGTTGGACGATCAGGGTAAGGTCGATAAACAGTTCTTGAATCTGGAAAATATGATCGATAGTCAGCAGATTCAGGATGGTGATGTGATCTTGGTGCCAAAGTCCCGCAACTTTAATATTTTGGATATTGCTGGCCAGGCTTTGCCGCCCCTGGGGATTTTGATGAACCTGCTGAAGGGGAAGTAGGGGTGACAAATCCTTAAAGATGTTCCATAGAAGACAGAAAGGCGCGTTATCTTGGGGTAACGTGTTTTTTATGGCTACCCAGTTCCACCCTCAAACTGTAAATAAAAGTTAAAAGCCCGCTGATCTAGAAAACTTGCACTTAGTATTACAGATAACTTAGGCTCGGAATAGTTTATGTCGAACCTTTAAGGTGCTCTGTATGATGAACGATCAAGTTACCCTGTATGCTGACGGCGAAGTTGTGGAGTTTCGGTCCGGTATTCCCCTCAGGCGAGTCGCCACTGGGAGAAAGATTCCAGCCTTAATCAAGGCCCTGAAATTTAGTCGATCGCCCCACTTCACAATCAGTGGCGATCCTGCACCCACGGACAAAATTCCCCAGTCCCGAGGCGGACAACATATTAATGAGGTGGGGTTAAAACTCCTGACCACCTTCGAGGGCTGTGAGCTGGAAGCCTACGATGATGGGGTTGGGGTTCTGACGATCGGCTACGGCCATACGGCAGGAGTCGTAGAGGGGATGGCCATTACCCAGGCTGAGGCCGAGGAATTTCTGCGTCAGGATCTAGAGGAATTTGAATCCTATGTGACGGATTTGGTCAATGACGGCCCCCTTGATTTGGCTTAGAAATATCATAACGAAACTAGGAGTAAATCACCATGGCAAATCCACATAAACATGCTGAATTTATCGTTGAAGCCTGCACCGAAGATCATCATCGCAATAAAACGGCTGCCCGTGCAAGTTTTAATGGTTTACTGCAAGAGGCGCCGAGTGGCGTTTCGACTTCTATTGCCAATGCTTTGTCCCAGCAATTGATCTATCAGATGCAGCTATTGGAGCCGGGGAAATTTGTCAGCTTTGAGGATTTGAATGTCGATCTCGATAGTGCAGCGTTTCCTTACGTGCAGGCTTCGGCGAGGGATGCTTTGGCGAGGGCGATCGCCGCGCGCGGGGAAGTCATGCAGGTGAATTCTTCCTACCGTACGGTGGCCCAACAAATGCTGCTGTATAACGATCGCTTTAATAATTCCAATCCCGTGGCCCCACCGGGTGCGAGTAATCATCAAACGGGATTGGCAATAGATATTGAAGATCCGCGCGGTTGGGATCCCTTCTTGATCGAGCAGGGCTGGGAGCCCTTGGGCGGCGATCCGCCTCACTTTGACTATCTGGGGGATGATGTGGTGGATTTCCGCGCGACGGCGATCTTGGCCTTCCAGAAACTATGGAACTTGAACAATCCTTCTGCTGCGATCGATGAAGATGGTTCCTTTGGCCCCGGCACTGAATCAGCGCTATTGCAAACACCTGCTACGGGGTTTCCCATAGCACCCTGGGCGGATAGTCCCCGGCCTTTGCGATTGAGTACGCCGCGTATGGAAGGGGCGGATGTGTTTGCGTTGCAGGAGAAATTGAAGGCGGCGGGCTTTGCGATCGCCCCCGATGGTGAATTGGGGCCGAAGACAGCGGAGGCGATTCAGGAGTTTCAGAAGAAAAAGGGATTGGAAGTCACGGGCATTGCGACAGCTGATCTAGTAAACCAAATTGGATAGTCACCATGGCCAGTAAAATTCCGATGGGCGATATGGTCGTGATTCTACCGGGGATCATGGGCAGTGTGCTGCAAAAGGATGGCAAGGATCTCTGGGCGATTTCGGGGACGGCTCTTTGGGATGGACTGCTCGATCGCGAGGGTTTTGCCGAGCGTCTGCAACTCAAAGAGGATGATCCGATCGCCGCCGATCTTGGGGATGGGATCAAGGCGGTGCGTCTGTTTGAGGATGCAATGATTGTGCCGGGGTTTATGAAAATTGATGGGTATACGCAGACGGCCCAGATGATCACGCAAAACTTTGATGTGGTCGAGGGTGATATCTATCGAGATGCTTGGGATAAACCTGCGAATTTCTATCGCTTTCCCTACGACTGGCGGCGGGATAATCGGGCCAATGCCAGAATTTTAAAGGACCTCCTCGATCGGCGTTTGGCCTGTTGGCGATCGCGCAGTGGGAATCCCCAGGCGAAGTTGATCCGTGATGGCCCACAGTATGGGGGGCTTGGGTGTGCTCGCTATTACCTGGAGGTGTTGGGGGGCTGGCGGGATGCCAAGGCGCTCTTTACCTTTGGTACGCCTTACCGGGGGGCTTTGGTGGCGGTGGATTCCCTATCCAATGACTACAAGAAGCGGTTTTTGGATCTGCGGGCGGCAATGCGATCGATGACTTCGATTTATCAATTGCTGCCGATCTATGAGGTGATTAAGATTGGCGATCGCTACCATCGGGTAGCCGAAGTGGAGAAATTGCCGAACATCGATCGCGCCAAGGCCCAAAATGCCCTAGCCTTTCATCGCGAGATTGAAACCGCTGTGACAGAAAACCTCAAGGACCCAGCCTATGCGGGGTTTAGTACCATGCCGATCGTCGGGATTCAGCAGGAAACCTACCAATCGGCGGAGCTGGTCAACGGCGAATTAAAGCTGAGCTATGACCTGCCTGCGGTGCTAAAGAATCGACCGGATTTAGTCGATGGTGATGGCACGGTGCCCCAGGTTTCGGCGATTCCGATCGAGCTATCCAAGAGTTTGAAAAATAACTTCATTGCGGAGAAACATGCCGCGATTCAAAACCAAAAGCAGGTGCTTGAAAATCTGCGGGAAGGGATTTCCCTGAGTCAGTTTAGTTTGGATGCAGTGCGTGCCGCCCAGGGAGCGATTAGTCTTTCCCTGGAAGACCTGTACCTGGCCGATGAGCCGATTCAGCTCCGGGCCAGGCTGATGGGGAGTGCGGCCCTGGGGAATGCCTCCCTAACGGCGGAGATTACATCCATAGCCGATGGGAAGGCGATCGCCGTTCCTTTTGTGCAGGGCGAGGAGAATCGGTGGGAATTGGCGATCGAGCTGCCGGCTGGGCAGTATCGTGTGGCGGTCTCGACGGAAGATGAGGCGGTGGCGACGCCTGTCCATGATTTGTTTGAAGTATTGCGGTAGGGGGGAATTATGGCGGATACAGATCTCTATGCGTTGTTGATTGGGATTAATTACTACTACCCCAATCGGCTGTCCGATGGCAGTACCTATAAGGATTTAGAGGGGGCTGTGGGGGATGTCTTGGCCACGCGGGCTTTCTTACAGACGATGCGACAGGTGCCGGATGACCATATTTTGCAGTTGACTTCGACGACGGATGAGGAGGCGGGGGAGCCCGTTGAGCCCCCTGAGCAATTGCCGACCTATGCGAATATTATTCAGAAGTTTCAGGAACTCGGCGATCTTGCTCCGGCGGGTTCCCAGGTCTATATCCACTATTCGGGCCATGGCGGGCGGGCGCGTACGATCTATCCCCAGCTTAAAGGCGGTCCTCAGGGAATTGACGAGGGTTTGGTGCCTGTGGATATTGGCAAGCCGGAGGGGCAATATCTGCGGGATATTGAACTGGGTAAGTTGCTGAAGGATTTGGTGAATAAGGGATTAATTGTTACGGTGGTGCTGGACAGTTGTCATTCTGGGGGAGCAACTCGCGGGGAAGCGGCGGTGCGGGGTTTGGATACGATCGATGATACCCCCCGACCTGGGAGCAATCTGGCCGGAACCCCGGAGGAATTGGCGGAAAACTGGAGTGGTTTGAAGAGTGAAAACACCCGAGGGTTGAACTCTGGCTGGCTGCCGGAATCGCGGGATTACGTTTTACTGGCGGCCTGTCGTCCGAATGAGTTTGCCTATGAGTATGCCTTTGATAGTCAAACCAAGCAGCGTCGTGGGGCCTTGACCTATTGGCTGTTGGATTCCCTCCAGCAACAGACGAGTGGTTTGACCTATAAAGATCTGCACGATCGCCTCAATGGTAAAATCCGCACCCAGTTTGCCCAGCAGACGCCGATGCTGATGGGGGAGGGCGATCGCTTGGTGTTTGGCAGCGATCGGGCAGATATTCAGTACAGTATTCCCGTCTTGACTGTGGATACGGTGAAAAACATCGTCAAATTGGAAGCAGGCCAATCGATGGGATTGCGATTGGGTGCGGAGTTTGCGATTTATCCGAATGGGACGCGGGACTTTTCGAATAAGGACGATCGATTGGCGATCGTCAAGATTGATGAGTTGGGTTCGACCAGTTCCCAGGGGCCATTGGAGGCTATCTTTGGTCAGCGAGCCGTGGATGTAGGGGATGTGGCTATCTTGATCGCAGCTTCAACAAATCTGGTCAAAAAAGTTCAATTGCTGCCTCAGGAAGCATTTGCCGATGAGATGGAGGGTTTGCAGGAAGTTCAATCCTTGCTGGGGATGAATCCCCGGTTGACGTTGGTAGAGTCTGGAACGCCAAGTCATTACACGGTGGCTGTGAATGCTAACGGAGAATTTGAAATTTGCGATCAAGCAGGGGTCGTGATTCCCAATCTACGCCCGCCAGTACGGATGAAGGAACCGAATGCAGCTCGGAAGGTGGTCGATCGCCTAGTCCATTTAGCGATGTACCATGCGACGGAGGCCCTGGATAACTTCGATAAAAACTCGCCCATGTTCGGGAAAATACAGGTGTCCTGGCTGGGGAAACTTCAAAATTATGATCTCGCTGATCCGATTCCAGAGGTTGTTGAGCCCTTTAGTGAGCCAGGAAATCCAGCTATTGAGGAAGGGGAATGGATTTTCTTAAACATCCAAAATAATTTTAGCCGCGCAGTGAATGTAGTAGTGTTAAATCTACAGTCAGACTGGGAAATTAAACAAGTGCAACCCGCTGACCCCGGTTCCAATTTTAACACTATAGATGCAGGTAAAAGTGTCACTTACCCATTCAAACCATCATTGGTAGAAGGCTACCTTCAAACTGTGGATGTGGTTAAAGTCTTTGCTGCAATTGATTCTCCCAATTTTCGGCTGTTATCGTTGCCTGCACTCGATCAACCCCGCTTGTCTCTAGGAAGTCGCACTGGTGATCCGTTAGAAGCACTATTGGCAGCGGTTAGTGGTGCAGCTCCAAGTAGCCGTAATATCAACCCGGCTCGGTATCCCAGTCAAGAATGGACAACCCAACAAGTTCGTATCACTGTGAGCCACCCTGGGCTCAGGAACACCAGGAATTTTGAACCTATGACGGGTATTGTGCTAGGCACCATCGCTGAATCTATGGCGGATATCGTGCACGACCCAGCAACTCTAGGGAAATCAACTCGATCGACCATTATTACAACCAGACGAATCCCCACGATCGCCCAATCTGAGGAACTTTTCCGCAATGTTGAAAAGCTCGTTCAAGGGCAAAATGCCTTCAGTTTTAGGCTATTGAATGCGATCGCCTCCCCTTCGACCCAGGAAAATATATTCATTGCACCCTTGAGTATTGCGATCGCCCTGCTGATGATCCTAAATGTAAGTAAAACGGGTAGCCCGACGCAACTGTCCATGCTGCAACTGCTCGAAGCCAGAGGGATGACATTACGGCAGTTGAATGAAGCTGCCTATACAGCATTTACTAAAATTCAAGCGGATCTTGATCCGACCTTAAGATTGGCCTTGGCAAACTCAATATGGACTCGGACTGGTCAAGCGACGGATTCTGTGCGCAGCCAGACATTAGTTGACTACTACGATGCTGAGGTTTGGCAATTTAGTAATGATATTGAAGAAACGGTGAATCTGATTAATGGCTGGATTTCTGATAAAACAAATGCAAAGGTCCAAGACGTTATTGATGAGCCATTACTAGTACGAGCTGTCATTGTCTTGATTAATGCGGTCTATTTCAAAGGCATGTGGGCTTCATCCTTTGATCCAGAAACAACCCGCCCCTACTTGAGCACCAATTTTGTTCCGCCTCGACAATTAATGATGATGTCGCAGTCCGGCGCGTTTGACTACTGCGAAACCGATGATTTTCAGGCCGTTCGCTTAGCCTATGCCAATTCTAACTTGAGCATGGCCATCTTTCTACCACAAACTAGCTGCACAATTGAGCAATTTCAGTCAATGCTTAGCTCAGAATCTTGGCAAACATGGCAGACAGCGTTTCAGCGAAAGGAAGGTACCATCGACCTGCCTCGATTTAAAGTAGCCTACCACAGGGATCTGCTAGAGGATCTTCTCAGCCTATCTAGCTTAGAAAAATTAGGTCTACAGCTTGCCGAGGGAATGCCTGAAGAACGAATCACAAGTGCCATCCATCAAACCTTCTTGGAGGTCAATGAAGCAGGTTCAGAAGCGGCGGCGGCAACCGTTGTGATCGCGACACGTGGTTTCAATCCTAATACGTTTAGGATGACTGTCGATCGCCCATTCGTCTGTATAATCCACGATCGTGATTCAGGTGTCATTCTATTCACGGGAATCATTAGAGATCCCGCCTGAATTTTGATTTAAAACGACCAAATTCAATAGCCTTGCGGACCAGGGATTTGCCAGACATAAGCCCCATAAACAATCAAGCATTTGGGGCCTTCGGGAATGTACATTTAACTGAGATTTCCAAATTACTCTCCGCCGAACCTTCGGTGATGTAGGGAATGCCCGCTTTCCCACCAATTTTTAGACCAAATTTCAAGTTAACTTCCTCAATATTGGCACCCTCAAACTCCTCAAAGGCACTCAAGGCGTACGCAACATAGCCACGAATCATCTGACGGGCCTGTTGCATCTTGACGATCGCATCCTCACGGGGACCCATGGAACCTGGTCTTTGGTTGGGACTCGGGGTAGCGGTCGCTGGAAAATCTGGGGCGGACTTATTTTCTAAGGCGATGTGCAACTTTTTCAGGCATCACAAATCAGCCCGTCAAACTGAAGCAACTCCCTTCCCAGCTTGTGGTTGAGCCAGCAGCACAAAGTGTGGGCCAAGATCTTACGATTGACTCGGCTGGTC
>JAAUSA010000210.1 GCA_012031975.1 Alkalinema sp. RU_4_3
AACAAATTAATCGTCGAGTCCAAATATCTGGAGCACAGTGGAAACCTGAAAATGTGCCACAAGTCCTTGCCCACAGGGCTGCCTATGTTAGTGGATTATTCTCCCTAAAAGGATGACATGTTCCCATCTGCTATAGGTCAGATGCAAATGCCAAACCTGGTCTACCTGATCCGAGGGTGTTACCGGATGCCCAGCCATCACCGCCAAATAGGCAAATCGCCTGTACTCCTCGATCGCCCGTTGTGCATAATCCTCAGACCAACCATTATCCTGTGCCAACCTACGACTAAAGGGGAATTGGGCGTCGATCGCATCGAAGGAAAAGGCTTGCAGACGATCATAGAGCAATGATGATGAGTTCATGGGAGAAGAAAGAGAAGAACTGCCACTCTTTTATAACAAATCTGAACGCTGAATTATCTAGGAATAAAAAATATTCGATCGTAAACCACTTCAAAGACCGCATCGATAGGCTGTCTCGTCTTCTCCAGTCTCCTCGCGATCGCCCTCACTTCTGGCATCACCGCCGTCGGCATCAGCGCCCAACCCCAACGACCAACAGATCACCGTCCAAACCACCTGCCTCGACACCTGGAAGCTTTGTGTGGGGGCGATCGCCGGACTCGTCGGAGGCCGCAACCTCACAGACGACGACCAGACTGATGAAGAATAGCCCCACCCGCAATCGCCTAGTTGCCAAACAACAGCTTGCCTTGGGGATAAATCAAGGTGAGCTGGGTTTTGGTGGAATCGATGTCGAAGCGATCGACCTCCCCCAACGCCTTGAAAAACTTTGATTCCTCCTCGCTCGGTGGCAGACAGGCCCGTTCGGTGAAGGAGAGATTGGGGAAGGTTAGGCGATCGCGTTTCTGAATATATTCACCTTGGTAGGTATTACAACCCCCAAACCCGCTGATTTTCCCATTGTTGCCAAAGGAAAGCGTCACCTTGTCGTTCGTTACGCCAGTCGAAACCGATCCAGCGTCCGTTAGGGTCTCTGTGGCTACCAAACGCCATTTGGTGTTTTTCAAGGGGGGTAGGAGGGTGGCGCGATCGGCGAGTGTAATCGAACCCATTCCGGTTTCGGTCTTGTAGCGCAGGATGAGGTTGCCTCGGGGATCGAAGGTGAGCTTTTGGCCGCCGCGTAGGGTATCGAGGACACGGCTTTCCTGTTCGGCAGGTCCGGGGGTACAGGCCCGTTTTGTAGTGATGAGTGACTGACCTAGGGTAAAACGACTGCCCTTGAGTGTATAGGTGCCGCTGTAGAGGTTGCAGCCTGTGGAGCCTGCGATGGTGTTTTTGGGGGTGAAGGTGGCGGTGATGGGGGCGACAATCTGGACTAAAGCACCATTTTCTCTCCAGGAGGTGGCTTCCCAGGTGCGGTTTTCGAGGCGTTGGGAGAGGGTGACGAGGGCGAGGGATTGGATGAGCATAGAACGGTGGAGGTTGAGGGAACTTAGGGGATAGACGGGGCGATCGATCGGGAGGTTCCCTATGGGAAAGGATGGGTTGATAGGTTTTCTTCAAATTTGGGAGACAAAGGGGACATTAATGTATTACACTGTAGCCTCTGTAGTTTATGGTGGGGTTTATGGTGGGGTTTATGGTGTTTGTGGGCTGGTGAGATGGTGGGCGCGGGATGCGCGCCCCTACCAGAGTTTATTTGTTCCCTATTCCTAATTAGTGCATCATGGCTAAAATTTTAGATATTGCACGCTACTTTCGCCACTATAAGGGCGTCGCGGTCTTTAGCGGGGTGGCGATGTGTGTGATGGAAATTGTCGATCTGTTCTCGCCCTACGGCATTGGGCAACTGCTGAATGCGCTCTCCAATCAACCTTTGGATGGGCCGATGAAAGGGGCGATCGCCCTGGTTGCAAACACACTCAAGCAACCTGTGACCCGTGAGTTTTCACTCCTTGTGATTTTGGGGATGATTGGTCTAGTGTCCGTGGGTCGTGCGCCGATTCAGCCCTGGCTTGGGCCTTGGTTTAATTGGGATACGGCTTTGAAGGCGCGGCGCGATCACGCGAAAAAATCCCTGGAGAAGGTGCTGACGCTGCCCCTAGAATTCTATGACGAAAACAACCCTGGCCGGGTCGCCACTCGCATCGGCAAGGGTCTGTCCAACCACACCTGGACCTATCCGGAGGTCGTCGGTAACCTGATTCCCAAGGTGGTGCGGGTGTTTGGGATTTTTGGGGTGATTTGTTTTGTGGATTGGCGGATTGCGGTGCTGCTGTTGGTTTCCTTTGTGGGGATTTTGGCTTACAGTTTGTTGGGGCTGAAGTCTATTGCTGATCGCGAAGAACGCCTCGACAAATATATCGAAAACACCGAAAGCCGTACGTCTGAGATCATCACTAATATCAAAACCGTTAAAGCTTTCGCGACAGAAGCCGATGAGCTAAAACGGCAGAAACAGCGGTTAGAGCGGGAATTTGTGATTTCCGACTATCGCATTCACAAGAGCTATGTCAAGCTAGCGGTGATCGAACGGACGATCGTTCAGACTTGCATGTTTATTGTGTTGGCGCTGACGTTGTTTTCTACCATGCAGGGGCGGATTTCCCTGGGGCATTTTGTGACGGTGCTGACGGTGTCGAGTATGGCCTTTGCGGAGGTGGAGCCGATTTGTAATTTGGCTGAAATCTTTGCGCGGCGCTATGCTTCGATGATTCGGTACCATGAGTTTATGCAGTTGCCGACGGGTCAGGATGCGGGCAGCTTGGTCCATACAGGCCAGGGCGATCGCTACCAATTCACAGGCAAACTCCATTTCCGCCAGCTCAACTTCAGCTACATCCCAGGCCGCCCCATTTTACAAAACATCGATCTGCTAATCCATCCGAAACAAACGGTGGCATTGGTGGGGCGATCGGGCTCGGGTAAATCCACCTTGGTCAAACTACTGTTTCGCTATTTCGATGCCCAGGGCGGTGATATCTTGATCGATGGTCAGGATATTCGCAGCCTTGACGTTTCGAGCTATCGCAAACGCCTGGCGATCGTCCACCAAGAGGTCGATGTCTTCAACGGCACGCTCTGGGACAACCTGCTCTACGGCAATCGTGGTGCAAACCCAGAACAGGTCCTCGAAGCCTGTCGCATCGCCCAAGCCGACGACTTTATCAAGCAACTCCCCCAGGGCTACCAAACCATGGTGGGTGAGCGGGGTGTGCGTCTGTCTGGGGGCCAGCGTCAGCGCTTGGGGATTGCTCGCGCGTTGATTATGGACCCGGATGTGTTGGTGTTTGATGAGGCGACGTCGAGTTTGGACTATGAGTCGGAGCGATCGATCCAGTTGGCGATGAAGTCGCTGTATGGGACGAGGACGATGATCATTATTGCGCACCGTTTGAGTACTGTGCGGGAGGCGGATCAGATTGTGGTGCTCGATCGCGGTCAAATTCAGGAGGTGGGCGATCACCAGAGTCTGCTCCAAGGTAAGGGAATCTATGCGCGGTTGAATGCGTTGCAGGAGACGGGGGAATTGCTGGTGTAGTCAGTTTTTGGAAATGGATTGGAGGTTGTCGTTGCAGAGTTGGAAGATATAGTTGAGGCATCCAAGCAAAAGGTTCATGTCACCTGTGGAGTAGGCGGCGGATTCAAACACTTCGCCGCTGGGAGTGAGTTTATAAAATCTTCGCAGATGGCGTCGATGAGTAGTTTTTTGGATTCTTCGGAGCGGCTTAGGTTGAAGGTTTCGTGGAGGCGATCGAGCCGTTCTTTGAAGAAGGGGCTGGGTGTGAATGGGGGGACATCTATTGGCCAGGGTGTGAGGTTGGCCAGGTTGAGTTCACGGAAGGCTTCTTCGTATTTGAAGCTGGAGAAGTTGCGTTTTTTGGGTTTTGCTGTGGCCATGGTGCTGTTCTCCTTGAGAGAAGTTGCGTTTCTCCTTGCTTGCGGGTGTGGCTTCTATTGTATGGAAAGTATGCCGTTGGGACAAGCTATAGAGCTGCTGGCCCCCAGAATCCCCCAAGGCTGGAGGATTTTAACTTGGGGAAAGGGGGCGATCGGATCGCTTAAGTTCCAGATCGCGCAACAGATTTTGATGATTGGGTGGTTGCTGGCACTGCTTTTTGGATGGTAGAGGAGGAAGGTTCTAGTTGTCCTGACGGATCATTTTCGTATCCAGGCAGCCTGTGCATGAAAGCTTTGCGATAGCCAGCACGTTCTAGCCAGTAAGGGATACGTTCTCTAGTGGGTTCAATGGGACGGTGTAGTGCAGCAGAGACTAGAAGTTCAATCCAGGGGAGAACTTTTTGAGAGATTGCGACACGGACTGTTATGTCGGTGCTGGTTAGAAAACCTGCGATTTCTTGGGGATTATAGCCAAGGAGAAGCGCTTTCAGGAGTTGAGCTTCATACTCTGTCAAGGCTTTGCCCTTATGTTTAACAAGGTCTTGGCAGAGTCTGTCAAAATCCCAATATTGATCAATCGCGTTTGATTCTTCCAGCCAAGATTGAATGCTGTGGCCTGGGATCTCGTTAGACATCTTGTTTGGGGGAATAAAGGGTTTTTATAGAACAATGTAGGGAACATTTGAGCATAGACTTTTACTTATTCTACCATGAAGGTTTATCCGGCTGCCTTATAGAAAAGTGCCTGATTTTTCTGTGATTCAGATCACAGAAAAGGGGCAAGTGGGACGATCGCTTTCAGATTTTCTTAAGGAGGATTTGGTAACGATCGTTAGCACGGATACAAAGGATGCTCTGTTATTCTATGGATATAGATTGATTCCAATGCTTCTCAGTGTTGTCCCCTACCAGTACTTTCCTATGTCTCCAAAATCGCCTTCTGACAATACGTTTCGGTTCAGATATTGGCCATTTGAGTTTCAGGCTAAAACAACATGGCTTCTCATGTTTCGTAGTTAGCGATCGCCCCCCGTACATATCAGCTTGAGGTTAAGTACCCCGGTGCTTGAGCTGGTTCCGTTTGGTTCGATAGTTGAACGCTGTAGTGGGCGATCGCCTTTTTGTGTGCGATCGCAGTTCTTTAGTGAAATTGAGTTTTAACCTTGTTCTTCATCGCTGTATGTAGCTGATGAATGGGGGTTCTGATGTTCTTTTGGAGATTTTGAATCATGGCTATTGGCAATTCTTTTGCGACGGATCATGCTGCAAATATGTTGGATACTACAGACTTGTTGGCGGGGGTGCGATCGCCTCTGACGACTGATATTCCGAGGAGTGTGGGTTCGTTTGCGATCGCGACGGGTGGGAGCTTTACAGATAATGGGGGGAGCAATTTTGCGGGGGATGCGGGGAATCCGTTTGATGATGCGCGGGTGTATGCCGGGGGTGCGGTGACGCTGAATGGTGTGCAGACGTTTTCTAGTTTTGGGACGGCGATCGCGGTGGGGCCGAGTGCCACTGTGTCAGATGTGGTGCGGCAACGGTGGAAGGTGGAGAATTTGGTGCAGCCGTTGGCGATCGAGATTCCGGCTTATGTTGAGCCGAGGATTGGGGTGTTCGATCGGACGTTTGAGGTGGGGGAGTTGCCGTTGAATGGGGCGGCGGATGTGACGCGGGCATTTGGGGATAGTGGGTTGCCTTTGGTGGTGCATTTTACGGGTGGGAGTTTGGCGTTGCCGTCGGATATGGTGCTGCGAAATCTGACGATCGTGGTGGAGCAGGGTGATGTGAATTTCAATGGGTGATGGGCATTTGCTGGAGAATGTGACGCTGATTGTGAAGAATGGGTCGGTGAATCTGGGGAATGTGCGGGCGGTGAATACGTCTGTTTATGCGGATGGGATTCGGATGAATCAGGGGGCGCGGTTCTCTGGGAAGAATTTGCTGATGAGTGAGGGTGGGGATGTGATTTTTAATGGGGCGACGGAGACGATCGATCCCAAAGATTTTGTGAAGGTGTTGGCGCATGGGAATATTTTCTTGAATGCGGCGGCGGATACTCGTGGGGAGTTTTGGAGTTCGGAGAGCTTTTTTGCGAATTCGGCTTCGACGATCGTTGGGAAGATTCGGGCGACGCAAAGTGTGACGTTTAATGCGCCTGTGAAAGTGATTTCTGATGGGTCAGCGTATCAGCCATTAATTGGGATTATTGATACGGGCTTTAATGGCAGTAATCCCGATATCGATTACAGTCGGATTATTTTGGGGCGCGATTATGTGGACAATGACAATAATCCACTGTTAACAGCAGGATCCGGGAATGAGCATGGAACCCATATTGTTGGACTTATTGGGGCAACTCAAAATAACGGAGTTGGAATCGATGGAATTAATGACAAGGCTCCAATTTGGTTGGGACGATCGATCGGCTCTGGGCAATGGGCTACATCCCTAACAGATTATGTGAATGTCGTACGTCAGACTAATCTGAAGAATGGTGTGGTTAATTTGAGTTTTGATTTAACTCAGAAGAATGCAGATGGAACGATTACGACACGCTATGAACTCACACCGCAGGAGCGGGTCGCGATCGAATATGCAAGACAAAATAATGTCTTAATTGTGACGGCGGCTGGAAATACTGGCGGCACGATGTCAGCTCTGGGGCAGGCTTCTCAAGAATTTGACAATATTATTACAGTCGGTTCGATCGATGAGAGCGATCATCATGCGCCTTATTCCAGCTATGGCTATGGGCTAGATGTTGTGGCGTATGGTGGAACGATCGAGAAACCAGTTGTGAGTACTGTTGGAAGCGGCGCTGACCTTCAAAAAATTATTGATTCTTTAAATCAGCAATGGGAAAGTGTCACAAATTTATCAAGCCAAGCTTCGGTTGGTCAAGGTGCAAATTGGTCGGCAGATGGACTTCCTTCAACGACTATTCCGTTCCAAGGAGCGGTGGGAAGTAGCTCAACCACAATAGACACTTCAGATTTGGATAATGATGAAATGTCTATTAACGCAAAGACTGTTTTTAATGATGTATTTGGACAATTTCCAGATAGCCCGGATGCGGACTTGGCAAAACTCACTCCTGAAGAACGTGAAGTCTATGAAAGTGCAACCCAAGAGATCGATAAGCTTCTGAGTAACTATTTGGGAGATGCGAGTCAAAAAATGGCTTTGGAGTATGTTGATGGTTTATATGAAAATCAGATCAATGCACTCAGCCAATTTGTCGAGGTTTTTGATGGCAGTATGGCTGAGACTTTAATTGAGGCACAAGATATTTTAAAAGAAGCTGGATATGCTGTTCAGTTATCTCAAGACCAATCTGATGATGGAGCTTTGGATCTGGGATTAGGAACGATGGCAGGAACGTCGGTGGCAACTGCCCGTGTGACCGGAATTGCTTCTCAAGTCTGGGCAAGCAATCCTGGATTAACCTATGACCAGATTAAAGATATTCTTAAGAAGTCAGCGATCGATCTCGGTGTTCCGGGATGGGATCCCCAAACAGGTTCAGGAAAGGTCAATCTAGCAGGTGCTGTTAGTCTTGCTCAAACGACGCAACCGAGCGATCGTAAACCACAACCGATTGTCTCTCCTTTGATTTGGAGCGGAGAAGGCAAGTTAATTCCTGGAGAACGAGCAGTTTCATATGCTGTTCCTGCATTTATAGGCAATATTTTGAATGCTGGATATGTGAATCAACTTGGGTTTTTGAGAATTCGATCGGGTCCAGGACAAAATTTTCCTGAGGTTGGGCGTTTGAACCCTGGTGCTTCCGTGGTCTTTGATGCAGTGGAAGATAACGGTAGTTTTGTTCCTGACCCCTATATGCCAGGAGGTGGTAGTAGCCGTTGGTATCGTATTGCAGGTACGAATAACTGGATGTCAGGCTTATACTTAGATAATACTCCTGAACAAGCAGAACAAGAGCGTCAACGCATAGAAGCAATTAAAAAAGCTGAAGAAGAAGCTCAAAAAGCAGCAGAAGCACTGAAGCAAGCTGAAGAAGAAGCTCGAAAGGCTGAAGAAGAACTTCGCCGTATCGAAGCAGAACAAAAACGTGCAGAGGAAGAGCTTCGCCGTCAACGTGAACAATTGCAGGTAGTAGTTAATTCCATCATCCAAAAATATGGGGATCCTGGATTATTGATTGGGAATTGGGTCAGCAATGGGATAAGTATTTATCAGTTTTCTAAAGGACAACTTCTGGTCAAGCCGGATGGACTAGCTTTTTATGAGGCTGCAAAAGGGACACTTAATGAGATTATTGACGATAAGATTTGGGATCCAGAAAAACCTTGGCAAGTAAATAGCGCCGCAAGGCTTGGAGAAATTCTAGGATACGGCGGTGATTTCTTAGAAAACCGAGAGGAATGGATTGATACCTGGAAGAAGAATGCATTCAAAGATCTGGTAAATCCTGGCGATAATGGCTTTATCATAAAAAATGCATCGCCAAAGTGGGGTAGGCTTTCTACATATATCGATGATAATTTAGTAAGTGCTAGTCGCAAATTAGGCCAGTTTGATGACTTCCTAGCTTTTCGCATCACTGGAACTAACCCAGGTAGTCAAGGCTTTGTTCTTAAACAGGCGAGATTTCTTGCAGACAACCCCAATCTTGCGAACCAATACATTAAAATTGCCGGGAATGGAAGTCGTAGGGCGGGGAAAGCTCTTGGAATAGTGGGGGATTTACTGGGGATAATACCCGATGCTTACGAGGTTATCGCTGAACCAGATCCCAATGAGAAACGTAAAAAAACTGTTTCTGCCGGACTAAAAGCAGGCGGTGCTGTTATAGGTACCACGGTAGGAGGCTTCTTAGGTGGTCTCGCGGGTGGTTTGGGTGCGACCTATGGGGGGGGTTTGCTAGAGGTATAGCGGGCGATTACTTGAGGAGGTTTAGCTGGGGACTGGGTTAATAATAATTGGGATACAACTC